>NZ_JACVUU010000050.1:0-5803 GCF_016516145.1 Klebsiella sp. S69
AAAGAGATTTTCCTGTGCCGGCGAGAGAACGCCACTATCCTGTCTGGCCAGCGCAAGCGCCACCAGGGCACACCACGCCAGATGGCCTGATTTTTCTGTCAGCGTCACGGCTTCTCCCGCGAGTCAAAAAACTGATGTAATTCATCGAGCATAAGCAGCACACGTCGGCCAGTCTTACGGGGAAACATCCTCCGCATCTCACGCGTCAGCTGCTTCTTCTCCCATCCGTAAAGGAAAATAATGCTGTAGTCCCTTCTCTCAGCGCAAATATCAGGGCCCGCGACGATACGCGCCACCTCCTTATTCAGACGTTCGCCTCGCCAGCCATAAGCCGCCAGTCGCTTACGGATACGTGCAACGGGAAAACGTTTATCGGAGTGACGGGGGAAGAGTAACGTCCCGTCCTCATTTCGTTTGATACCAGACATATCCAGAGACTGTTCGAACACCACTGTTCGCGCGGGGAAATGCTCACGCATAGTTTTCATCATATTTTCCATTCCAGACTCCTGAATTAATACCTGCAGCTGTCTGACCAGCCAGAGAGCAGCGTTATGCTGGCTCACTCCCTGCGTCATCATTCATTTCACACTGGAGTTCATGCCAGTATCCGGCAATATTGTTTACCACCTGTGCTGTCATAACGGCGTCAGTGACGGCGGAATGAGCCTCCCCGATCCAGCTCAGGCCAGCCTGACTGACAGCACCGGAAAGCGATATGGTACCGTAACGATTGGTGGGTCCGTAATAACCCGCAGCAAGCCGCATGGCACAGTACACCGTCAGAGAGTCCAGCCAGCTGGCAGGGTCGTTATGCGCTGCCGCTGTCTGCTTCAGAATGCGCGTATCAAACTCAGCATTGAAAATAACCAGCGGGCGCCGGCCAATATGGTGCTGCAGCTGCTGCGCAATATCAGGCCACGATGGCGCTCTGACCAGATCCTCGTCACTGATACCGTGTACTGCAGCTGCTGCCGGATCGATGGCGACAGTGGGTTTAAGACGGGTCTCAAATATCCTCTCACCGCGGGCATTCACCAGACCGATTTCCAGCGCCTGCGCGCCGGTATCAAGTCCGGTCGTTTCGGTATCGAGGAAGACGGGGTCCAGCGCTAACCAGGTATGTGCCAGCATGGCGAACCTGCCACGCTCACTCTTTATCCGGGCCTGCAGACCCAGACGTGTGCTGGCCTGCCGCTGTTTTTCTGTCTGAGGTCGTTTCGCCCGCATCGGGACGCAGTCACCCAGCCGCCATACACCGTATTTCCCGCCGTAAGGACTTTTGTACATCCTGACCGGCTCTGCACCGGGGGCTGGCTTCATCCTGAACTCATCCCGAAGCCGCCCTCTGGTGTAGCATTTATCCTCCGCCCGGGGCGTTTCATCACGGGCGTCTGAATTGTCATCATCACGCATTCTGGCCACCGGTCTGTTTATTGCCTGAAAGTGCCGCCATCAGAGACTGGTTCTGACGCTGCAGGGCTTCAGCTTCACCACGCAGTGCCGCGACAGCCTCTTTCTCATACATAACATCCAGCAGGGCATCATCACGCTGTTTTTCCAGCTGTGTGCAGCGATCAGTCAGACTGGCTATTTCCCTGCCCATTCGCACCAGTTGCTCCGAGGAGGCCTTTTCCTGCGATTCCAGCCTTGCGGTGAGGCTGCTGACTCTGTCACGTTCAAGCGCAAGCTCACCGGCGCGCGCCTGTGCATCAGCGACTGCCTGCTCCAGACGCTGCTGCAGTGTCTCGCGAGTGGCCTGATGCTGCTGACGTTCTGCGGCCAGTGCATTTTCCTGCGACTCGAGGCGGGTCAGGAGAGTATTCACTTTATCGCGTTCTGACTTCAGTTCCTCTGTACGCGCATCAGCCTCGGCAGAAGCCTGCTCCAGTCGTTTCTGCAGGTCTTCCCGCGTGGCTTTATGCTGTTGCTGTTCCGCATCAAGCGCGCCCTGCAGGGAGGCCTTCTGCTCCTGATGCCGTTCTTCACGCTGACGGGCTGTCTCTTCAGCGGCCGCAAGACGCTCTTTCAGCTGGGCCAGCTCCACATCCAGTTGCTGGCGAAGTGACCGTTCTGATTCGAGCGCCTGCGTCAGCCGGTCATTTCTGTCCTGCAGCTCATCCAGTTTTTCTTCCAGGTCGTCGACCGTCTGCGCGGCATCTGCCAGCTCCCGTTCTGCCTGGGCAGTCTGTTCACCGGCGGCACGCGTGACTTCCGCAACCCGGCGTTCTGCGGCCCGGACAGCCTTATCATTCAGTTCTGTCGCCAGCCGGGTGATGCGTTCGGCCAGCGCGGCGGAGACGGCCTTCACTTCTTCCGCCACTTCCACGGGCAGCTCGGCAACGGGTTCAGTGACAACCGTGCTCTGTGACGCCTGGTACTCGTCCCATATCTGGCGCAGACGTGTCGGATTGCCGCCACCCACCTGGTTACGCAGCGCAAACCCGGTGATATTCCGTCCTTCAGCCTGCAGGGCCAGCCCTGCTTCAATAATCTGTTCTGGTTCGTATGTCGCCGGACGCATCTGTCAGTCTCCGCAGAAAGGGGTATGTTCAGATTATACACAAAACAAACTAACAAACAAACTAACAAACAAACTAAAAACGTGACAGTGTAGCGAAAAATGACGCTCTGACAGTGCACCGCCGGTCGAATTGCTGGCATAGCATGTCCGGAGCCCGGGCGGGACGCATCACCTGTGCGATGCACGCCACTCCCCTTGCCGGGTACTAATGTTAATGCTAATGTACGCATACGTTAGCATTAACCGGAGACAGGCATGCCGCAGGATGAATCAGTCGTCGAACGGGCCAGGGAATACTTTTTCCGGCACCACCGGTATACAGAGGAAGACCTGGAATCCGACTATCAGGCAGAACTGCGTAACTACAGGGATGACACCTGGGAAGCACCACAACGGGCAGCCAGACTCAGTGCGGCCGTCAAGCGCTACAAAACGTATGAGATGCTGTACTTCTTCTTCCGGATCGCTGATGAGGCCGGGCTGGACTATACTCCGCTGGTTGTAAAGCGCCTGTGCGCTCATCTTTTCGACAGGCAGGGCAGCCAGAATATTATTGTTGATATCTTTGGCCAGAAGGGACGCATGCACCGCAGCCATGACAGTGATCCTGACATTATTGCTGCCGTTGCCGAACGCTACCGGCAGCAGGCAGACGACCACTGGCAGACAGTCCTGAATAATATCGGGAGAGTGAAGCAGAACTTCCGTAAAAATCAGAACAACGAGAGAGCTGAAGGTGATTAACGCTCATTATAAATGCTAATATATGCGTACATTAGCATTTATATCATGCAGGAGGGTCGGCCGCCGCAGCGCATGGCCCAGGCACGAAGGACTGCAACCGAAACCGGATTCACCAGAAAGGAGGGCGATCCCCTGCAGGTGGCCAGCTGGTATCAGGCCTGTTTTGAGGCAGGCCTGCCGGTCACCGTCCAGGTGAATGAAAGCCGGGACTGACCGCCACCACGCACAAGGAATGAGAGCAGAATAATGAAATTAACAGAACCCAGACTGAATACGCTGATCGATAATCTGAATGCCCTGATTTGTGAAGACAGCCTGCTGACGCGCCAGGAGCGCGAGGATCTGGTCCGGGCCGTCGCCACCATCGGCGCCATGAAAGCACGCGTCAGCATGAAAAAGGCCACACTGCCGGCAGCGTCAAAACCAAAGGAAGAAAAACAGGAACGCCAGCCCGACCCACGTTTTCCGAATGCTGGCGAACCCTGGCGGGAAGAAGAGGGGACGCTGTTGCTTGATGTCCTCGAATCCGTACCGGACGAAACAGTGGGTGTTCATTTGTTCTGGCTGGCCGAAAAGCTTGGGCGAACCCCCTACAGTGTGGCCTGTAAGATAGCGGCGCTTCGGGACATGCCAAAAGAGTGGAAAGAGCAGTACCGTAAGGTTTCAGACAATATCCGCAAATCTGGCCTGAGCATCAGTGATTACATGAAACAGAACGGGAATGACTGAAATGCATGAATGTCACAGGCGAGATATAACAGTTTAATTTAAATATGAGGGTTATTAATGAAAACAGTGATATGGGTTATGGTGTATCTCGCGATATGCATTCTGGTCTTTTCGGGATGGCTGGTCTGCTTTGCACAGCATGCACCTCTTAGCGGGCATGAGCATGAATTAACAGTAATGTATCTGCTCAACTTATTTTATGATTATGTTTTGATGGAACCCTTCTATCAGTTCTTTCAGGTGACTGATTATTTTAAAGCGATTCTGGTTCTGGAAGATGATAGCGGCCAGTCTATAACTTTTTATAAAGAGACACCTGTTATTTGGATATATAGTCTGTCCGCCATTTTAACTTCTGTGGCTTATCTCATATACGCAAAATGGTTTACTCTCAAAAAACAACCACTCTAAATCGGGTTAACTTCCCGGACGAAAACTTTCGCCTCGAAGCATTGGAGATGACGCCACGCGAGAAACCGCAGAAGCCTGGGTTTGCGGTGCTGATGAAAGTGTTCCTGGGCACCGACCCGTACCAGTGCATCCTGTGCAAAGGCCGACTGCGTTTTTCCGGCGCCATGGCGGGCGAGCACGCCACAAAAATGCTCTCTGACAGGCTGCAGCGGATGGCTAAAAAACGATGGCTTCAGACCTCCTTCTCTGGATAAGTGCGCCTGAAAAGTAGGGTTTAGCTTAAAAACACAGCAAAACTGGCATTTTTACGCATTACCGCGCCTCAGACCTCATTGTATGCGGATCTTTATCACCGCTGTTCATGGTTAGGAAACTCAATTGGCCCTTATTGGGTTTCCTAACCATGTACAGGAGATCCGACCATTAGCTACTAAAAATAGCCAACCCCAAGAGGTTGGCTATCGATTAATCGAGCAAGGTGAAAAAGTTAAATCAAATGATATTTTTCAAGGGTAGATTTAACTTCTTTAACCAAAGTATCAGCATCTAAATCGCTTTCATCTCGATCTGGATAAGAAGTATAGCAGTCTGCCAGACTAAACAGTTCCGCTGCACAAAACCCAATATTATCTTTATCTTTACTCAGCGTTCCATCATCACGTTCTTTTCTCCATAACTTAAGGTATTGGGATTCATACTCATCTGCTGATATTTTTGATTCCAACAGATTTTTAGCAATTTCAATTAATTTCATACTCACAGCAACACTCCTTTTTCTATGTAGTTTCGATATTGAGGCGTACCTGGAACCAATTTCATTCCGGTGGAGAAAGAACCATCTTTCTTTATTACAACAGCATTATTAGTTTCTGAGTTGAAATATACTTTAGAATCTTTCTCTCTTATATAAGTACCCTTCTCCTTTGTATTTCTATCCGACAGATGTGCTTCGATAGCATCCCTGAATTTAGCAAGCGTTTCACTATTTATCTTCGTATCACTGATACCAAAATCGACAGCATGCTTGTACTTCTTCTGGAGCTGCCTGCGGGTATATTTCCCCGAATCCAGCGGGTCGCTCAGCATGACATAAATCGGCTCAACGCCGGTACCGGTCGCATCCGGCTGCCAGTAGATGAAGTCCTGCAGTGCAGGAATATCTGCCGCCGGCAACGTCGTGGTAACGATGCTGTCCGCCTGTTTCACCTCCGTCCCGGTATGCACTGGTGTCACCGGCGCCGGCGTACTGCTGCCGGTATGCGATGGTGCCGCAGGACCGACCGGTACAGGGTTAATCAGGATGGTGCGCGCTGGCGCACCGGCCACGGCCGGTACCGTGATTTTATCCAGGCCGGTGGTTTTGTCACGCACCGCGTTCAACACCGGCACCGAGGC
>NZ_JACVUU010000051.1:0-5753 GCF_016516145.1 Klebsiella sp. S69
CGGGCGATGGCTGGCCGGTAAGCTGATGAAAGAGCTGGATATCGCCAGTTGCCAGCTCCCGGCGCATAAATACAAACGCGGCGGGAACGAACACGTTGAAATACCGAACCATCTCGACCGGCAGTTCGCGGTTACCGCGCCGGACCAGGTCTGGTGCGGCGATGTGACCTATATCTGGACGGGAAAATGCTGGTCTTATCTGGCCGTCGTGCTGGATCTGTTCGCCCGCAAAACTGTGGGCTGGGCGATGTCGACGGACTCGGCGCTCACGGTCAAAGCACTGCAGATGGCCCGGGAGCTTCGGGGCAAGCCAACAGGCGTGATGTTCCACAGTGACCAGGGCAGTCACTATAGAAGCTGTGAGTACCGGAAGGCTCTGTGGCGCTGTCGAATAAGGCAGAGTATGAGTCGACGGGGTAACTGCTGGGATAATGCCCCGATGGAACGGTTCTTCCGGAGCCTGAAGAGCGAATGGGTGCCGACGAAGGGCTATAACAGCTTCAACGAGGCTCAGAGCGCGATAATCCGCTACATCACGGTCTATTACAGCACACTCCGGCCCCACTGGTATAACGGTGGCTTAACGCCAAATGAATCAGAGCGGCTGTTCCACGAACAGTCAGGTCATGTGGCCAAAATTAGTTGACCACTACAAACTTATTATTCTGAGGGCGAAATTAGTTTGATGAGATTGATTTCATTGCGGCTACCACTGCGCATCGGGGTCAGATATGTGCCCGCACCTTCTGAAACCAGCACCTTTGTTTCTTCAAACTGACTCACGCCTCGATTAAAAGCAAAGAACAAGGCGACAGCAGAGTTCCAGGAAACACCTGTCCCGCGTGAGTGTGGCCTGACAGTACCAGGTCGGCCCCCTTTTCCGCCATATATTCAATCCCCACCGGGATGTGATGGACAAACACAGCCGCCCTGTCATGGTCTATGTTCATGGACTTAAGGGCGGATTGGATAGTTTCTTTATCATCTGAAGGGTGAAGATCAAGCGTGTTGTCATCCGCTTTCATATAGCGCAGGCCAACCAGCTGAATACCTTTGACCTTCATGATGTCATTGCGAAGAATATGCGCACCCGTGGCCGCCACTAGCTGCTCGGCGTGCACCTGATCGACATATTTCTCGTGATTGCCTCCTGTAAAATACACGGGTGCAGTAAAGTGTTTCAGCGGCTCCAGCACCGACGGGGCAAGCGCAACTTTTTAATCCAGTAAATCACCGTTGATGATGACCACATCAGGCTGACTGCGGTTAGTGGCCTCCACTATCTTCTGCAGGTAATCACGGCTGCGGTGATAACCCAGATGCACATCCGAGATATGCATGATGGTCAGCGGGGTGGTCATATAGGGTAATGCTATTTCAGTGGTTGTCACCACAAAATCCCGCGCCGAATAAATACCCCAGCCGGTCAGCGTGAGAGCTGTACCCAAGGCGGCCCCGTGCGCCCAGTGTGCCGGAACAGAGGTGAAAGACGTGATCGATCCGGAGACGATAAATGCCAGACTGAGCCAGACCAGGGCAATCCAGCCGATCCCGCCCAACCAGTACAGGATGCCGACAAGCGGGCTGGCCGATTTGTCCGCCAGTATCAACCCTGCCAGACCGGCAACATAAACGCCCGCGAAACCGCACCGAAACAGGAGCGTTTTGCGAAGACCAAACAGGGCAATCAGCCGTGTTTCAACAAACCAGATGGCAAGCGCAGACAAAATAAGCAGCACGACCGGTATACCCAGGCCAATTAATGTTTTCACACTGTCTCCTGATACACGCGCTGCTCTGTACAGGACGGCGCGAGTTTAAGCGAATATTTTTTACTGTAGCTGTTGGCATTTCGGTCGTGGCGAACGGCATTCAGCGGGCGCAAATCCTTTCCGCTAATGACATTCTGAATGGCGAAGGTATGCCCGTTCAGACTGTCGGTATCGGCCCGGGGAGCACTGGCAGAGATCAGGAAGGGCAGCATTGTCATCCACTGCCAGCGCGATTTACGCATGAATATCGTCTCAGGAAAGATAAGGGCTGATCACGGAACGGGCATATTCCCAGACCTTCCGCTCGTTCCCGGCGGAGTAATGCCGGGCAGACGGCGTTTCCACTCCCTTCGGGCCATAATATTTTCCACTCAGACCGGAGATTTCAGGAGCTGTAGCGGCGTAAATACTGCTTCCTGCAGCTTTGTCGAGAGGGATCAGCATGAACCACCACAGCGAGAATAAAATTTTCCATTTCAGTGATTTTGTGGCTTCGCGACCCAGGCTCGACTGCGTGGACCCCGGATGTACGCAGTTAAACGCAACATTCGTGATGCCAGTCTGACGCAGTTCCGACGCGAAATGGTTCATCACCCAGATGATGTACAGTTTCGAGTTGGCATAGGCTCTGGGCATGCTGTAACCGCGAGTCAGTTCAATATCGTTCAGATCAGGCTTCGCGATTTTATGGCTGTCGGACGACACGGTCACGACCCGCGCTGACGGACTTGTTTTGAGCAGGTCGAGCAATAATGTGGTCAGTAGAAGTGGGGAAAACACATTGATGACCATGGTTTTTTCATGCCCGTCTTTCGTTTCCTCCCGGGTATCCGAGAACTGAGCACCGGCATTGTTGATCAGGACATCAAGATGGTCGAAATTACGTTTTATTTCTTCTGCAAACGCCTTCACGCCGGCGAATGAAAGAAAATCCGCCAGAAATAAATGCACGTCCGGATTACCCGAACGCGTTCTTATTTCCTCCAGTGCGGTCCGGGATTTTTTTGGGTCACGTCCATGAATGATCACGGTATGACCTTGTCCGGCAAGCGTCGTTGCCGTCTCCTTCCCCACTCCATCCGAGGCGCCGGTAATGAGGATCGTCTTTTTAGCTGCGGTAAACATAGTGGGTATCCGTTGTCTGTATCAAAAATCAGGAAAAGCGGCGGCAGAGCACTTCAACGCGCGCAGTCAGGGTATCCGGTGAGGGGTGGTCAGCCAGCAGGCCGTCAAGCGCCAGAATAAAAACGTCAGCAGAAGTCCGGTCATTAAGGATGCGCTCCACGCACTCAGTCGCGATGCTCCGGTGGGTGGCAGAAATCTCTTCATCAATGCGGCCGCAGGCTTCGAAGAACTCGCCTGACATGGGCGCGCCATACATCACACTCCATGGTTCAACGGCGACCACTCTGCTGACGGTCAGGAGTCGATCGAACGTGTTCCAGGTGCTGTCTGCTGCTGCCACGGCTTCTGGCAGATGTGCCATCAGCCAGTGATGAAAGACAGCTTTAAAGATTTGTTCTTTGTTTTTAAAAGACTTATACACCAGGGTACGGGAGAGATTTGCCCGCTTCGCAATGTCGTCAATGGACGTTTTGGCAAACCCAAAATTCAGGAAGCACCATCGTGCTGCGAGGATAATTTCAACCTTTCGGGCTTCCAGGTCTTCCTCGGTCAGTTTCAGAGTCATATGTTTACCGGTGTCATTAGATGAAAAATATGCACTCACCCCCGTCAGTACACACGCATTCAGCGGATATACAGAAGTCTGTTTGTACATCTCATAACGAAACTATGACACTTATCATTAATTTCGTCAAAGTGTTACTTATGACGAAAGATCGAATTGCTATCATGGAGTGAGGCTAATGGGTAGTGGAAACCACAACTTAATTGCGATCAGGATGGTGTAGCTCATGGGTAATGACTGGAGACAAGATCAGGCTCTGTCGCATTAAGAAGTCGTCAGATAACATGCTGTTTTTTTTTGCTATGTTACCTGACTATGCAGCTGATCCGAAAAGCCTTCAAACGTCTGCACTATCCTGTTGATATTATTGCTCAGTGTGTTCGCTGGTATCTGGCTTACTCACTCAGCCTGCGTAATCTGGAGGAAATGATGGCTGAGCGCGGCACTGTCGTAGATCATTCCACACTTCACCGCTGGGTTATCCGCCTGGTGCCGTTGCTGGACAAGGCCTTTCGCCGACATAAGCGCGCCGTGTGGTGCCGCTGCCGAACGGACGGCCGGGAAGAAGCTTAACCAGCCAGACAGGCATATCGTTCTTAACAGGGCGAGGGCGCAGATCGAATCTCAGCGCCATGCTGATCGCCAGCGTGCGTCAAGGGAGGAGGAGAGGCAACAGGCTGATTTTGCCTGGTCGCGTCCGATAGCACCGCGTCGATGATTACCATTTTCGGCTGCTTCGTGGTGCTTTCAGCGCGAAACCGTTCATCATTCACTTTCGTGCATAGCCATTCAGGTCCGCAGAAATCATCAGGGCCGTTTTTCAGGGGTTAGGATAAGGCAATGTGCCGGAAACGGCCCTCAGGCCGCAGGAACGAGCTGAGGGCCGCTCAGGCGGTGCGGTAAAGAGATGTTATGGTAAATAAAATGACTGGAAATGTGATGTATAAACAAGTTATTTGCGTTTTTTCAGGCCTGATGCTTTGTTCATGTGTTAATGGCGTTCAACGCAACGTTGATATGCCAGAGTGTCAATATTACAGAGCAATGATGACAGCCCCGCAGCAACCGAAACCCGCCAGCGCGCAACGCCATTCTTGCGAGAAATCAC
The DNA here is from genome assembly GCF_016516145.1 of Klebsiella sp. S69. Taxonomy (NCBI): domain Bacteria; kingdom Pseudomonadati; phylum Pseudomonadota; class Gammaproteobacteria; order Enterobacterales; family Enterobacteriaceae; genus Klebsiella; species Klebsiella sp. S69. The sequence goes on from NZ_JACVUU010000051.1 coordinate 4,571, forward strand.
GAAGTGAAAAACATGAAAGCAAAAGGCTGTTGATAAGCTATCAGTCAGCGTTAAAGCCTAAGCTGATGACGGCTGTTGATGGTGCGGGGCTTCCGGTAATTTATGACCTAAAAAACATGAACATCGTTGTTGTTGCTGTTCCTGAGGAAATGGCTGAAAAATACATTGAATATTTTCGGTCTCTGGATGGCGTCTATGGGGTTCAGGAGGACAGCGTGATACACCTGAACTAACGCTCTCAAAAACATGGAGTGGGCGCCAGGATATAGCAGGATTTTACATGAAAGACGACGAACGGCCGGTTCGTCGCCAGGATGTTATGTACAAAGCGTACGCCTGCAGGCGAAATATATTTCGTTATGCCTGCGCTTATGCCCGGACGGAGGATGCCGATAATCATCATGTGTATTAGTCGCGACTAATACACATGAGGCGTCGCGCTCTTTACACTGCTCCTCAGCCGGCGGGTCGGATGCCCAATTCGGCGAGATACATGTTTACCCAGTTGGTAAACTCGAGCGCAAGGTGAGTGCGATGCCCTTCAATCATCGCTGGATCGGCGGCCGCAGGATAATATATCGCCAGCTTTGCCTTGAACCCATCTTCTGCCTCGGCGAACTGGTGAATCACCACGCCAATATCGATCCCCGGAGCAACACTGCCAGCTCCCGTCATGCGGATTGGGTATTCTTCATTGAACACTTCAGAATCAACCAAATCCTTGACGTCTCTGTTGAAGTCGATTGTGAAGTAGACAGGCAGTCCCCACGCCCCTAAAGTTTCGATGACTTCCTGGCCGTGGTTAATTCCCTTGATGAGATAGTGTTCGGGGTTGGAACCGAGCAGGCTCGAGTCATCGCTGACATCTGACACACGTCGAAACCAATTGAGGAAACCCTTGGCGCTTCCCCCCTTCACCTTCACGTCAGTGAATGACGGCGTCAGCTTTCCATCGGATGCCGCGACCCACTTGCCAAATAATGCAGCACTTTTTGCAGTATCCTCGCGCAGTAGGCCTTCAATGTGTCGGGGCCGAGTTTCTGTTTTAGGAGCAGCAACGCTGCACGGCTACGCGCTACTTCATAGCGTAGAAGTTCCACGTCGCTTAGTTTCCTGCCGTCTATTTCAGTCTGTACGTAGCGCCCTTACAGGGCGAGCGTCATCGCTTCGCGCTTCCGATGTT
>NZ_JACVUU010000052.1:0-5575 GCF_016516145.1 Klebsiella sp. S69
GTGCAGACGTTTGAAGGCTTTTCGGATCAGCTGCATAGTCAGATAACATCGCAAAAAAACAGCATGTTATCTGACGACTTCTTAATGCGACAGAGCCGTTTGTTTTCACTCATCGCGATCTCGTTCAACGTTTATTCAGAATCAGAGGGATACCATACCTGAACAGCATCATCTTTTCCTGCAGGTGAAGGGGTGGTGCTGGTTTCCTCCTTTTAGGTGTATGGCTGTACGGCTGCCCGTGGTGGAGCGGGCAATCTTTTTATAATGTCGCCACCGCCCCGAGCACCGCCAGATGAACGGCATAAAACACCACAAAAAAATGACGCGGCCAGAATCGTGCCGGAGCAGACAGACAAGACCAGCATGGCAATACACAGCCCGGCGGCTGACGCCACACCATCATACAGATTCATCAGCAGCACCATGACGGCCCATACCGTGGCGTATCCCACCCGTTCTGCCGGTCCTTGCGCCCTGAACAGGCGCCAGCTGGACAACAGCATCAACACCCCCGCCACGCCATAATTCGGCACGGAAAGCGGCAACCACGCCAGGACCAGGGCGATGGACAGCATTTTGTCATGCCGGCCCGGAAAGCTGAACCACCGCAAAGCCTGGCCCGTCACCGCAAAGGCAAACAGAATGTTTCCCTCATACCACGGGAAGCCAATAAGCAGAAACGGGACCTGTGCAATCAGCGCCCACAGCCATAATGTGTTCGGGCCGGACTGGCGAATGTCCCCGTGCCGCGTCAGATTCATGCCCCATACCAGACCAAACAGCGGAAAGCAGCCCCGGCCCAGCAGGCGCATAAGCTCGTTGTTATGTGCCAGCAGGAGTCCGGCGTGGTCAGTGACCATCAGCACCAGCTCCACCGTTTTAATGATATCCGTCTGCCCGGGTGTCCAGGTCAGGAGAGCCTGCAGCCAGCGGTCTGCGTCGCTGAGGCTTATTGCGGGTGTTGTCATTGTTGTTTCCCTTGATTCCGTATACAGCTCTCATGATGCTCAGTCGCCGCCGGGGGTTTTCTCCCGGTTCAGATCCCGCTCCATTTGCTGCAGGCGCTCGCGCTGCAGACTCTCTGAGGCGACCTGCTCAATCGCCGCCTCCTGGCGTCGCGTCTGTGGGTCATCCGGCAGCCGTGTTTTATCCTCGCCCGGACGGTCACGCTCCAGCCCGCGAATGACATCCCCGGTGACCTCTTTTATCCGCTCGCCCGGCTCATCCGCTTTTTTTTCCTCTCCGGCCACTTTCCGGGCAGCCTGTTCCGCCTGTTTTTCCATCTCCCTGCGCTGCGCTTCTTCTGCGGCCCGCTGTGCCAGTACGTCCGGCGGGAGCGTGATGTCAGTACCGGTATCAGGGAGCGGCCGATTCGGCAGGGGGTCTGCCCATATCCGTCCGCCGGTGATGGCCTCCGGGTTCCAGGGGCGGTCATCGCCGGCCAGCCGGACAACCACCCCGCTGTCGGGGTTATCACGGGCTATTTTCACGCCTTCGCCCATATTCCCGGCCAGCAGACTTTCGCCGTTGCGGCTGTTCTGCAGCACCACAAACCGGGCGGACTCGTCACCCATAATCCGCCCTTCCCCCCCCGATGGCCTCCAGTCGCCCGTCCCTGTCCGTCAGCGGGCTGAGCCAGATACCGGCCTCTTTGCCGTTTTTGTCGAATGCCGGCAGGGCCACATGTGGCTGCGGGTATTTTTTACCGGGTGAGATGAATTTACCCGGAGAGCGGCCTCTGGCCAGACCGGACTGTTGCAGGGCGGCCCGGTCTGCGGCGGTCTCATCCAGCGGCTGCGCCCGCCCGAACAGCAGGTCTGCTGTTTTCACCGCCCGGTCGTTACAGGATTCCAGAATATCGTGCGCCGTCGATTTCTCAGGCGAATTTCTGATGGCCTTTATCCAGCCCTCGCGGCTGTCTGTGTAGACCTGCGCGTGCTGCTTCATACGCGACAGCGCCACGTAGGCCGACTCAAAGCTGACCATTGTTTTCCGGCTGCCTTCCACGCCTTCCAGCGCGATGGCGAAAGGTTCACTGGCCCCCTGTGCGCCGTGCGCGGTGATGGCGTAGGCGAGGTCAATATGTCGCTGCGCCTCGTCCGCCGTCGGGTTCAGCGTGCGGATGGTTTTACCGTCAGACAACGTGACACCGTCACCCGAAACGGCTTTCATCTCCCACACGCTGTTGGCCAAAAAACCCCGGTCCGGGTCACTTTTGCTGAAACCATTCGGTCACCCTGCGACACGGTGATGTGTTCCGGCCGGTAAAGTGTGCCCCCCTCCGCAGAAGCCTCTGTACAATCAGGGGGCATAGTAGACTGGTGTTCGGGAGCATGGTGAACACTTTTAAACATCCTATACTCATGGTGATCGACTTTTTCTTCAGGTCGATCACCCCCCACTCAGCTTGCCCTGTGTCTGCGGATGATTTGGCCGGGAGTGCCCACCCGGACACCCAAACGAATCAACCACAGACCCAGTGTCGTCCAGGTGCCGGTAGTGTCACCCCATGACGAGCCGTTATCCATCGTCATTCTGTCCGGCAGACCGTAGAGTTCAAACACGCGGATCAGGTGCTGTTGGACAGTCTCGCGCCGTTCATCGGTGCAGGACACCAGGCACAGGGAGAAACGGGAGTGATCATCGTCTGTGCGGAGATGGACGAACAGTGGGGTTACGTCGGTTCCAAATCGCGCCAGCGCTGGCTGTTTTACGCGTATGACAGGATACGCAGAACGGTGGTGACACACGTCTTCGGTGAGCGGATCAAAGCCACACTGGAACGACCTCTGAGCCTGTTGTCGGCCTTTGATGTTGTGGTATGGATGACGGACGGATGGCCGCTGTATGAGTCACGGCTGAAGGGAAAGCTGCACGTTATCAGCAAGTGTTACACACAGCGTATTGAACGGCATAACCTGAATCTGAGACGGCATCTTGCAAGACTGAGCAGGAAGTTGCTGTCGTTCTCAAAATCAGTGGAACTGCATGACAAAGTCATCGGGCAGTATCTGAAGATAAATCATTACCAATAAATTGGAGTCATTACCTACAGGCTGAAGAAAAAATTAACTTCTGCTACCCAGATCGCTGTCCCCGGGTAGTCCATTAATCATTCTTGTGAGCTCTTCACAACGGATAATTTTTTCCGATGAAAAAGTAAAGCAGGCAAAAACTTCAAATTCGCTTTTCTCTCCCTGATTTTTTTCAACATTCACATAGTGATGAGTGAATACCGTATCATTTTCAGCAACGATACTTTTAATAGAAATACTCATCAGTGTTGTATGTGATTTGATGGCCGCCATATGTGTGATAAATCCACTGTAGTCCAGTTGCTTGCCATCCACGTTCTGTTGATAATCAGAAGAAAAAAATGCTGCAATTTTGCTCTCGTCATGCAATGGATCTGTGATGAGCGTCTGTAGTGCCGCAATGACTGTCTGCTTAATATTTTGCATTTTGATTCTCCTCTCTGAGTAATGACAGAAAGTCTACTTCAGGACCTGAATGATATATTATCGGTATATGGACAATATATACGGTTAATCGGCCATGCAGATACAAACATCCCAAATTGACTATGACGCTATGCATTCAACGCAGTGGCATAAGCACGGATCAGGCCAGTTATTCTGGCTCAACCGGGGACTTATGATTATTGAAACGGAATTGATTCAATGGATTGTCACCCCAGGGTCGTTAGGATGGTTTCCGGCGAATCTGTACCACAGAGCCAAAAGTTCAGGGGCTGTAAGCGGCAAATGTCTTTACATTAAACCATCATCCAGTATTCACTTACCCCTCTGTTCTGGGGTCTACGGAGTGGATAGTTTCATCCTGAAACTGCTTGAACGGCTATTCCTGAACAGGCCTGCCGATTACAGAGATGCTCTTCTGCAAGTATTAACCTGTGAACTGAATCAGCTACCTGCATTGCCACTTCAGCTCATACTGCCGGAAGATCGTCGGGCGAGAAATGTTGCAAACGAATTGTTAAAAAACCCCGGATGTGTGCTGAATCAGACACAACTGGCCCATAAATGGGGGATTAGTGTACGAAATCTTAGCCGTTTGTTTCATCAGGAAACCGGGCTTACTTTTAGCCGATGGCGTCAGCAGGCAAAAGTACTCTCATCACTCCAATGGATTTTGGCCGGATTATCCGTAAACGAAGTGGCATATCTTAGTGGCTATAGTAACGTCAGTGCTTATATTGAGATATTCCGGGAACGTTTTGGGATGACTCCTGGGCAGTTTAAGGAAACTGACAAATTGGCAGTGATTCCATTAGCAGGTAGTGATATTTAAAATTCAGTTTTAACAAAAAATTGCGTTACTAACGTGTTTTTTTTACACCATTGGCCTTCAACCCCTATTATTTTGAGCCTCCTATAAGATGAGGCCCATACCAATGAATTTTGCCGCTATAGAGGAAATATTAGCCTCACTTCGGGTCGCACCGTTTTCTGAAGAACATCAATGATTTCTTCCATCTTTTTATAATTCCCCGAAGGGACGTAATTCTGAATTCTTGGCATTTTCAACCTCTCTGTCTGTAGCCGGATTGTAGTCCCCAAATATAAAAAAACCTAACGAGTCTGTACGATAAATTTTCAGCTAGTCATTAACTCTGCAAAACCAGACTACAATCCAACTATATTGGATGAAACATCTGATAAATTGCAGTCCCAGGGGACTACAATTCTCAAAATCAAGCTATAACATTATGTTTTTAAAGATATAGTATAGTTGTAGTCCCCATGTAGTCGGATTGTAGTCCCGCCTTTGTTTATATAACATACAAATTTCACAACTAAAACATATAACACCTTGTTTTAAAACACATCTTGCAGGATTTTACATCCTGCGTAGGGTGTGTTGGTAACGACATCAGAAGACGGAAATAAGCTCAGTCGTGTTTGTTCATCATTTTTTATTCTTGCGGGATGTGCGTCCCCCCCGATGTAATAACAAGCTCACGGTGTCTGAGTGGTTTGTTAATGGCCGGGATGTGATTTTGTTAAGCTATAAAGCCCCTCTCCCTGGTCACTGTACGTATGGGTGTAAAAATAAAATGAAAAAAACAAAATACCGCTGACCTAAAAGCAAAAAAACCGCCCTGCGGGGCGGTTTTTTTGTCTTTTGTTGCACTAAGCCATTTGCGGTATTTCTGATATATTGCTCGCTCTTTAGCGGATGGTCTCATACGTTTAGAGTGGTGAAGTAAAGTTCCGCAAATAAAACCTTCTGTGTTAATCCACCGTAGCAAAATTTCATTATCGCAATATATTACTGTGAAATTTGTTGCTCCTCTTTTTCGTTCCGGCTCTATGAAACTTTTAAAAGCATGTAGTTTCATGCAGCACCCCGATAAAGAAATTTTGTATTCCCTTTTGTGTTCCACACATCTGGTTTAAAAACTACCTTTACAGAACGCACATTGAAACTTAGTATTGCTGTTGCTGGCATGCAATACCTCTCTGTTGTGTATTGTCAGCAGAGCGGTAATGCTCCCAACTTACTGATTTAGTGTATGATGGAGTTTTTGAGGTGCTCCAGTGGCTTCCATTTC
>NZ_JACVUU010000053.1:0-5273 GCF_016516145.1 Klebsiella sp. S69
CGTTTGAAGGCTTTTCGGATCAGCTGCATAGTCAGGTAACATCGCAAAAAACAACATGTTATCTGACGACTTCTTAATGCGACAGAACCGTAAAAGGGGCTTTTCCTGTGCGATTACCCCCATTCACGGGGACGGGGGAATCTGTTTTGCTTTCCGTTGTGTTTATTATAATATATCGATCTCTTGTACTAGTTGATGGGATCTGTTTCGTGGAATATACCTCTATCACTGATGTCAGAAATCATATCGATCAGATAGACAGTGAGTTGGTCAAACTCATAGCTCAACGTGCTCAATGCGTTAAAGCTGCTGCGGCGTTTAAAACAGATCAGGCATCCGTGCGTGCACCTGACAGAGTACAACAGGTCATCGACCGGGTTCGTGAAAGGGCATCGAATGAAGGCCTTCCTGAAGTCATCATTGAAAAAGTCTATCGCAGCATGATTAGTGCATTTATTGAGTACGAGCTGGAGCAACATAGCCGATTAGTGAAATGATCCTCGGTCTTCCCGTACCGCGTAATACAAGTTGACATTCTCCCTCGCCCTGAAGGACGGGGCTTTTCGGCGCATTTGGTAAAGCTACAAACGAAAATGGCATTCAGGCTTTTAGGTCCGTACCGTTCTGTTTCTGATATTCACTGATACTCAGACCGGACAAACGAATTTTATCCGAAACCTCCCTGAACTGCTCTTTCCAGCCATTTTTCAGATGTCTTTGTGATGCGATTTTGCAGGCGACACTGAACGGCGTTCTCCCCAGTTTCTCGGAAAGCCAGAAAAGATGCTTACCAATATCATCATTCGGGACGCCATCGAGCGCATCCAGTAATAAAGTTTCCTCTTCAGCCACCCAGGCCTGGCGGGCATTCGGAAAGCGTGGGTCAGGTGCAGGTGCCTGTTTGGTAACATCGAAAAAAACAGCATGTTATCTGACGACTTCTTAATGCGACAGAGCCCTTCCTGGTAATCTTAGGTAGCATACGCTGGCAGTCATTGGTCCAGGGCTCACTTATCTGTCTAACTTTGTCCAACTTTTTCAGATGCGAATGATTAGTATTACTGCTTCTTTTTGGGACGTTAATCACTCATGAACAACTCAACTATTAAATTTAAGCAAACTGAATTAGCCATTCTGATCCTGCTATTCACTTCAGCAGCCAGCGCAGCAGAGTCAGAGACAATAGTGGTCACAGCATCCGGATTTGAACAGCGCCTGGAAGATGCACCCGCGTCAGTGACCGTGATTTCAGGCGAGGAACTTCGTAAACGTTCTATCCAAAACCTGGCTGATGCCGTTCGTGATGTTGAAGGTGTAGCCATCATCGGTGGCACCAATGAAAATGACATCTCCATTCGCGGCATGCCGGGGGATTACACGCTGATCCTTGTTGATGGAAAGCGCCAGAGTGGCCGCGATTCCCGGGTGAATGGCAATGCCGGTTATGAGCAGAGTTTTATCCCGCCGGCGGCCGCCATCGAACGTATTGAGGTGATCCGCGGGCCAATGTCATCGCTTTATGGGTCAGATGCGATTGGCGGAGTCATCAATATCATTACTCGTAAGGTCAATAAGCAGTGGGGTGGGTCGCTCTCCTGGGATTATGCTGCTCGCCAGGATGACGACCAGGGCAATGCGGCAAACACACAGTTTTACCTGGCGGGTCCCCTGGTCGATGACAAGCTGGGCTTACAGCTATGGGGGCGCTATCTGGATCGTCAGGCCGATGATGATGTGCAGAACACCAATGGCTTCAGCAAAGCCGACCATAAGGACGTAACTGGGAGGCTGTCATTCGTGCCAACCGATAATCACGAGCTGCAGCTTGAAGGCGGCGTCAGTCGCCTGAAAAACGGTGACGGCGAGAGTGCAAATTGGGCGACGCGTGAACAAAAAAATAACCGCGATCACTGGTCTGTCAGCTACGATGGACGCTGGGGCTGGGGAACATCGACGGTTTCTTTTGCTCAGGAAAAAACCAGCCGTGAAGGATTAGCCAGCCCTTCACAAAGTGACGTTTACGGCCGCAAACCCACCATCAAAAATAGCGTGCTGGATGCAAAACTGATCGTGCCAACCATGTACCATACCGCCACGTTGGGCGGACAGTGGCAGGAAAATGAGCTAAAAGACTGGAACCAGGGAGATGGTACACGCCAGGATCATCGCTATAGCGTGGTGCAACGAGCGCTGTTCATCGAGGACGAATGGCGGCTCGCTGAAGCGTTCTCACTCACCGGTGGATTACGCTTTGATAATCACGAACAGTACGACAATCACTACAGCCCGCGCTTATATGGCGTCTGGTATGTCAGTGATGAGTGGACCCTGAAAGGCGGCGTCGCGCGAGGCTTTAAGGCGCCGGAAATTCGCGCTGTGATTGACGATTACGCGGTACTGCGCCGCAATACCTGGGCCATGCTCGGTAATCCCAATCTGAAGCCTGAAACCAGTATCAATTACGAGCTTTCCACGATGTGGTCGAATCGTGACGATCTTTCTGCCAGCGCTACGCTCTTCTACAACGACTTCCAGGACAAGCTTTCCACGCTAACGACGGATCGACGCTGGAACGGTTATATTGTGATGGAGCGTATCAATATCGATAAAGCGATCATCAGAGGCGCGGAATTAACCGGCAGCTGGAAGATAACGCCTGAGCTATCGTTAAAGGCTAACTATACCTTCCTGGATTCAGAGCAGAAAAGCGGCAGCAATAAGGGGGCGCCTCTGGCTTTAACTGCTAAGCATAAAGCCAGCCTGCGCAGCGAATGGGATTACACGGGACAAACGCAGTTTTGGGCAGCGGCTAACTATTACGGTAAAGAGTACGGGACCTCCGTTACCGCTGAACCGGCCCCCGATTACCTGACGGCAGATGCTGGCGTGTCACATCAGCTTAGCCGGAATCTGGCCCTCAATGGCGCTATTTACAACATTGGCGATAAGCGTCTGAACGACGAAACCTACGGTACGGTCAACTACGGTCGAACCTTCTGGGGGGGAGTGACACTCAGCTTCTGATCGCTCGTGGCAGCAAAATCGTTGCACATAAACCGGCGGGCGAGCGATTCTTCAGGCTCAGCTCGCCGCCGTGGGCATGGACGCAAGCACGGGCAATCGATAAACCTAAACCCAGCCCGCCGCCAAAGTGGTGTCGGGCGGCGCGATTATTATCCAGGCGAACGAAGGGTTCGAAGACCTGCTCAAGCTGTTTCTCCGGGATACCCGGGCCGCTGTCCAGAACATCTATCCTTACCATGTTGCTCTCCGTTGTGAGTATGACGGATGCCTGGCCTGCATAGCTCAATGAGTTCCCAATAAGATTGCTTAGTACCCGTTTTATCGCCAGCGGTCGGCAGTTGATCGTAATATCTGCCTCTCCCTGCCAGTTAACTGACTCGCCTTTTTGGCCGTAACGATGCGTCAGATCGCTCAGTAACTTACTCAGGTTGCAGCGGCAGGTCTTCTCCTGCGGCGTTTCATCACGGATAAAGTTCAGCGTTTCACCGACCATACTCTGCAATTCAGTGAGACTCTCCAGCATGTCATCACGAGCCTCTCCGGCGTCCATCAGCTCTATCTGCAGGCGCAGTTCTGTCAGCGGCGTGTTGAAGTCGTGGCTCATTGAGGCCAGCATACGGGTCTTGCCTTCCAGATGCCGGGCAAGACGTTGCTGCATCAGATTAAAGCTACCCGTCAGATCTTTCGATTCCCGCGGGCCTACGAGAGGTAGACTACCGGTCCAGTCTCCCCGACTAAGGGCATCAGTGGCGGCGGCAAGTCGCTGAATCGGCCTGACAACGCGGTGGGTGAAGTAAAGACTCAGCAGGATCAGCGGAACCGTCATGATGACCAGTGACAGTGAGAGCAGCTGTATCCATGCATATGCCGGATCAAGTGGCTGTATGCCGTTCAGATAAGTCCCGTCAGGCAAAGAGAGCGTTGATCGCAGCCTTAAAGGGTCGTTATTTTCCGTACTAAAGAGATGCCAGCGCGCCGGGCCACCGTTGGAACGCTCGAGCTGAAACGTCACCTGCATGTCCGGCGCAAATCCCTTTAACTTCAAAATAGCATCACGCAGTCGCCGCTCTTCACGCCGCATGGGAAAAGGCGTCACTTCAGCATGATCGGCAATCCAGAACCTGGCGCCATCCTCACGAAGAATATGTAACGGAGGACCTGCATCCAACTGGCTGGCAAGATAGGCCAGCTCAATACGTTCCACAGCCAGATTACGCGTGGCGGGTGAGAGCAAATTACCGATCAGTTGAAGGCCGCCTACCGCGAGCAGATTGGCTATCACAATTGCCGAAACCATCAGCAAACCAAGCTGGCTCATCATTCTCTGCGGCAGCAGGAGTTTTAGCTGAGGCATTCGTCGCACGCCTCAACCTGCGAAACCAAACGGTAGCCCTCTCCCCATACCGTATCCAACAGAACAACGCCCGGAAGCAACTGCTGCAGGCGGTTTCTTAGGCGGCTGACCTGTCGATCGATTGCCCGGTCAAAAACCTCATTTCCGGGCGTTATGCAGCGATCCATCAGCACTTCCCGGGTGAGTACAGCCCCCGAGCTGGAGAGAAAAACGGTCAGGAGCCTGGCTTCCACAGTACTCAGCTTCAGAGTTATCCCCTGTGGATTGGTGACCGTGCGGCAGATCGGCCGGTAGATCAACCCGGAAAAATTCATCGTACGATCGGACCGTAGGTGAACTGTATGCTGTGGTCCATCAGTTCTCCGGGCACGCCTCAGCACGGTATGGATGCGGGCAAGTAGCTCACGCGGCTCGAATGGCTTTACCACGTAATCATCAGCCCCCATCTCCAGCCCATTGATCCGGTCGTCAAGCGAGTCCTTCGCCGTAAGCAGGATGACAGGCGTTTTGTATTTGCGCTGAATCTGCTGGCAAAGCAACATGCCGTCACCGTCGGGCAGCATGACATCCAGAACGATCAGGTTAAAGATGTTTGAACGCAGCATTGACCACATTGAGGTAGCATCATCAGCCGTGATGACATTTAGGCGCTGACGCCGCAGCCATGCAGCAAGCGGTTCACGAATTTTTCGGTGATCATCGACTACTAACACTTTGAAAGGAAGGATAAAATCATTCATTAAAACTGCCGAATCAGACGTTGCTGAAAGAATACTAATCATACTACATAATGATAATGCGTGTTATTTTCATTAACTATTTATAGCTGAAGTTATCGATTTACGGCTCTGTCGCATTAAGAAGTCGTCAGATAACATGCTGTTTTTTTCGATGT
>NZ_JACVUU010000054.1:0-4785 GCF_016516145.1 Klebsiella sp. S69
TACCGGTGCCACCCGCCATAATCACAGGAAGTAACATGATAAAATCCTTAAATAAATAATCATTTTGTTTACTATCAATCAACGGCACACGTTTGGCTTCAGGCTGGATTTTGCGCACGCTACCGCCCTTGGCTTTCGCTACCAAATTGCGTCGGGCCTTATTGTTGTACCCACTCTCTTACGGCGTTAATGCAGTAGCTGCGTTAGCGCCAGGTGAGTCGTTCCCCAGATCGTCTAAGCACTTCGGCGCTTAACGATCTGCCTGAGAGCTTAATCATTCTAAAAACAGAGATATGTTGGCGAACATATCTCTGTTTTCATCCGTAATCGCACCATCACACGCGCAAAAAACGCAGAGTACTTTCGCCGTTTCCGTAAGGGCTATCCATCAGGACTTTCTCATTTAGTAAGGATAGAACACTGCCGCTGTCGGCAGACGCATTGGCGGAAAGAGATGCTTTGCAGGCGTAGAGAGAAGCGAGAGAAATACGCTGAATGGCGATGTTAACGGCAGCGCTGCGGGAGAAAGCCAGAACACTCTGGATACCAGTGGAGGCTGAGCAGAACGGATTGACTCTCTTTTTTAGCATTACGCTCACGATATGTTCCAGAAGATGGGATGGGTGGTTCATATCTCGACAACACATACACCATACAAACGAATTATCTGCGAAGTATACGCGTTGGCCTAAAAGAATAAAAATGAAAAAGCTCAATGAAAAATAAATTCAACAGATGAACTTCAGGCCTGGCTTTTTTCCACCCTCACTCAGATGCTTAAGAAATAAAAATAAAATCAACAACTTAAAAACCAACTCGGATTTTAGCTTGGTTTTTCCGAATGATCATGCATGAAACGTAAGCAAATTCATAAATCACGACAATATGAATTCAACTTATTTCATCTCGAAAAAAAGATCACATTGTGAACAGAGAAATCATTACCAGCAATAAAGACCACAGAGTTATTATTTGCCAGCTAAGCTAAATACATGATAATCATTATTATTTACGACATTCTCTGGTGGGGAAGGCTTTTATGAAATGCTTCTCTCAAGCTTTTGCTGGCGACAACTTAACCGCTAACGGTAAAGCAGGTGATCCCTACAGCAAGCCAGTGTAAAATCGGCAATTATATATAGCGGGGCAAAGTGAACCCGGAGGATAAATATGAAGTTTTTAGTGACTGGAGCCGCAGGATTCATCGGTTTTCATGCGTGCAAACGCCTTCTGCAGGCGGGTCATGAGGTTGTCGGACTCGACAACATGAACGATTACTATGATGTCAATCTGAAGCAGGCCCGGCTGGATTTGCTGCAATCCCCCCTGTTCAGTTTCCATAAAATCGATCTGGCGGATCGTGAAGGTATTGCCCAACTTTTTGCTCATGAGAAATTTAACCGGGTGATCCACCTTGCTGCCCAGGCTGGCGTTCGCTACTCACTGGAAAATCCGTTCGCTTATGCTGATTCCAATCTGATTGGTTATCTGAACATTCTTGAAGGCTGCCGACATAATCACGTTGAGCATTTGCTGTATGCTTCATCGAGCTCGGTTTATGGTTTAAACCGCAAGATGCCATTCTCAACCGACGATTCGGTTGACCATCCGGTTTCTCTGTATGCCGCTACGAAGAAAGCAAATGAGCTGATGGCGCACACCTACTCTCACCTTTATGGTATTCCGACCACCGGATTGCGATTCTTTACGGTCTATGGCCCGTGGGGCCGTCCGGACATGGCGCTGTTCAAGTTCACAAAAGCCATGCTGGAAGGAAAGAGTATTGATGTCTACAACTACGGCAAGATGAAGCGCGACTTCACCTACATCGATGATATCGTCGAGGCGATTGTACGGATGCAGGACATTATCCCGCAGCCCAATCCTGAATGGACCGTTGAGACAGGTTCTCCGGCTGACAGCTCTGCGCCCTATCGTGTGTATAACATCGGGAACAGCTCACCGGTTGAGCTGATGGATTACATCACTGCGCTGGAAGAAGCGCTGGGTATGGTCGCGGAAAAGAATATGATGCCTATTCAGCCAGGCGATGTGCTTGAGACCAGCGCGGATACAAAGCCGCTGTATGATATGGTGGGATTCAGACCGCAAACAACGGTCAGTCAGGGGGTGAAGAACTTCGTTGACTGGTATAAGGCATATTATAAGGTGTAATGCCCCCGGGCAATGCGCATGCTAATAAGCCGCAGCGGCACCCCGCTGCGGCTTTTCTGTTTGGTAGGCCATGTTGAGCAATCTTACGATTCTGTCGGTAACAGAGCATGCTGGGTAAAGTGGCGCGGAACAGCCCATACCGTACATTAACGAAACCTGAATCTGGTAAAAACAAAATATCACCAGAAGCCGAATACAGCCCTTCCCTTACGCTATCTGAAGAGCATTAGCTTAGACAGATTATCATCCCCAGATGGTAAGGCTGGCATTTAAGTCTGTTACAGATCGTTTATTCATAGCAGAAGCCATAAAAAAGATTTATTCACTTTCCTGTAAAAAAGCCACAACCTACATATAGGAATTTTCTTAATTCCAGGATATGTTAAGCATGTCAGGGCGGACTTTGTCAGAAGTATTAGTTCGCAAGCAAATGGATTTATCACATTCCTTTCATTCTGGTACGAATTATGGCAAACATAATTTTCTTAGCAGTTGCTGCCATCCTGTTGATTGTTTCTGTTTATTTTCTGATTTCTTATATTAAGGACCAGAAAAAAACCAAGCTGACTTTTAACAAGCGAAAGTGGTGAAAAGAAAACTTAATATAATTATAATACTGGCATAGGAAATAATAATATAAAATACTGCCAGCAGTGGAGATACGTTCCGTCTTTACAGCTGGCGCTGGAAGCTATTTTATAAAAGTTATTAGAATCGGAAACAACATCCCAGACATCAGGATGATTTTTTATACCCACGGCTAACTCATGCATACCATGCCTCCCCCCCCTGAACGATCCCGAAGCGTCGGTTTAAACTGGAATCTGAATCTCATCGCATTCCAGGGCAGGATGCTGTACACCGGCAGGAACCTATAAACAACAAAAGCCTGCAAGCAGGCTCTGTTTTACCTTCCGGCGCTTATCTCCAGCGTCTACATCTCAGTGACGGTAGCTCTTCACAAGGTGAATTTAACATATCCGACCTCAATGATTGCGACAAGATGAACAATTGAAGAATTTAAGCGGGGTCACGTTTTTTAAGGGGATATGGTTTGGGTGAAGGAACGGTGAGACTGGCAAGAGAAATGCGTAATCATTTAGAGGGGGAGGAAAGCGGTGGCCGGCAGCTGCTGCTCCCGGCCAGAAGACAGATTAGTCACTGCCAAATAAATCGCGGGTATATACCTTATCAGCAACATCCGACAGCTCTTCAGCCATACGGTTAGAGACAATCACATCAGCTTCTTGTTTGAACGCCTCAAAATCGCGAACTACGCGGGAATTGAAGAATTCATCTTCCTGCATAACCGGTTCATAGATAATAACCGGAATACCTTTAGCCTTAATACGCTTCATGATGCCCTGGATTGAGGAAGCGCGGAAGTTATCAGAACCACTCTTCATGATCAGGCGATAGATCCCAACGACCTTAGGCTTACGCGCCAGGATGGAGTCAGCAACGAAATCTTTACGCGTGCGGTTAGCGTCAACGATGGCGCCAATAATGTTATTCGGTACAGATTCGTAGTTCGCAAGCAGCTGCTTGGTATCTTTCGGCAGGCAGTAACCGCCGTAGCCAAAGGACGGGTTGTTATAGTGGTTACCAATACGCGGGTCGAGGCACACGCCTTCGATAATCTGCTTACTGTTCAGGCCCTGGCTCTCAGCGTAGCTATCCAGTTCATTGAAGTAAGCCACGCGCAGCGCCAGATAGGTATTGGCAAATAATTTGATTGCTTCAGCTTCGGTAGAATCAGTAAACAGCGTCGGGATATCTTGCTTGATCGCCCCTTCTTTCAGGAGGTTAGCAAAACGTTCCGCGCGTTCCGAACGCTCGCCAATAACGATACGCGACGGGTGCAGGTTGTCATAGAGCGCGCGGCCTTCACGAAGGAACTCTGGAGAGAAAATAACATTATCAATGCCCAGGCGCTCTTTAATATCACGAGTAAAACCAACGGGGATGGTTGATTTAATGATCATGACCGCCTCAGGGTTAATCTCGGTAACATCGCGAATAACGGCTTCAACGGTCGACGTATTGAAGTAGTTCGTTTTCGGATCGTAGTCAGTCGGCGTGGCGATAATGACATAATCTGCATTGCGATAAGCATCATGCTTGTCAGTTGTTGCGCGAAAATTCAACGGTTTTTCCGCCAGGTATTCCTGAATCTCCTTATCGACAATCGGAGAAATCTTTTGGTTAATCATATCAACTTTGGATTGAATGATATCCAGCGCCACCACTTCGTGGTTTTGCGCAATCAGGATGCCATTCGATAAACCGACATAACCGGTACCGGAAATAGTAATTTTCATTCGATCACACTTTAATCAGTTAACTGGACGGCGGCATATTAGCCACCCTGGTAATCAACACTTGTGGCGGTTTTACTCTCAGAAAGATGGGAAGTCAAGAAAGAGCCATAAGGTTATGCATAATTCCACACATCAACCCTATGGCTCTAAACAGAATAATTTCTATTTAAGTAAAGCTAATATTTCTTCTGTTTTAGCCTTCATTAATTCATCATCAGCTTTTGACTCGACGTTGAGGCGCACTACCGGCTCGGTGTTCGAGCTGCGCAGGTTAAAACGCCACTCCGGA
>NZ_JACVUU010000055.1:0-4302 GCF_016516145.1 Klebsiella sp. S69
AACATCGGAAGCGCGAAGCGATGACGCTCGCCCTGTAAGGGCGCTACGTACTCAGCCATCCAGGAAAAAAGGATCGGAGAAATAGCGGCCGATTATCTGCGTACTCATCCTGAAATACTGATCCAGATGAGTGAAAAACTTCAGCAGGAACAGGAGGAGAAACAAACCCGGGGACTGACATCTGCTGCGCTGGCGCAGCAAGCGAAAATACTGGGTGATAACACTATCCCGTCCTGGGGACCTGCGGACGGGGATGTGATGGTGGTTGAATTCTTCGATTACCAGTGTATCTGGTGCAGCCGGTTTGCCCCCGAGCTGGAGAAAGTCATTAAGAACAATCGTAAGGTCCGCTACTTCTTTATGGAATGGCCTGTGTTCGGCAGCCGGTGGTCAGCGTCGCTGCTGGCGGCGAAAACAGGCCTGCAGGTCTGGAAAGAACAAGGGGCTGAGGCCTATCATAAATACCATAATGACCTCTACGGGACAGGACTGAATGAAGGGAAACTGACGAAGGGCGATATTGAAAAGACATCAGGGGGGATTGCCGGCAGATGCATGACCTTATTGACCTGGCGTGCCGGCTGGTCTCCCGGGGATGCCTTTATGCGCCAGCATTGATACTGACGGGCGCCGGTCTTCTTGCCTGGGGATTTCCGCAGGATGGCATCCGTCTGGTGACCGCCCTGCGAACTATGCCCGCAGCAGAGCTTGTGCAACTGGCCGGCATTGTCCTTCACTACGTGCTGCTGATTTCCGCCATATCGGTACTAATTTCTGACGTTGTGGCCGGTCAGGGGTTGCCGAACCGATACCGGCGCGCGTTGCTGGACCGGTTGCCGGCAGATGCCTGGCGCATCAGAAGAGGGACTGAGCGATGAGCGGGCTGTGCAGCAGATTTATCAGGAATGAACTGGCCGCAGCGGGAGACCCGGTATGGCAAAAATATTAATGATGACGGGCACCATTGTCATCTTACTGGGTCTGTTGGGTTTTCTGGTGTTGCTTGTGAAGGGACGAGCAGCAGGGAAGACCTCCCCGGTTCTGCAGGCACTGAAAGCGGCGGGTATTCGCACCACAGAGGCGGAACAGCGACTGTGTCGTCAACGGGTTTGGGTGGGTAATGACATGCTGATGACGCCGCGGGAACAGCATTTTTACCGGGCATTGCTGAAGCACACCGACCGGAAACGGTGGTTGCTGTGCCCGCAGGTGCGGGTGGCGGATATCGCCAGCCTGGCACCCCATATCCGACCTCGCTCCCGGACCTAGTGGCAACTGTTCCGGATGGCTTCGCAGTGGCACTGCGATGTGGTCGTGGTCGATATTAGGACCTTTGCCATTGTGGCCGCTGTCGAACTGGATGATGCCTTGCACCTGAAAAAACATCGGGTACGCCGGGATATTCTGCTGGAAGAGGTACTTAGGCAGGCCGGCATTCCGCTGCTGCGGGATCGGGACTCAGAGAAACTGGTCAGGTGCGTGAGGGAATTTCTGAAGCACCGTGAGAGTGACACCGATATAACACCACTGAACACCGTCAGGAGTGAAAGCGTATGAATATTGTGAAGAGAACGCCCCGTAAAACCCCGGTCAGCCGGTGGTGGTTGCCCGGACTGCTCAGTCTGGCGCTATGCGCGCCAGTGCCGGCAATTTGCGCTTCTGCCATCGAGACCGGTTTTTCCCCGGAAGGAACGGCACTGCAGCTGGTCCTGAAGACCATTGATTCGGCGCAGCAGAAAACCGCCTGATGGGATACGCCTTCACGTCTCCGGAGGTGGCCAGCGCCCTTGTCAGGGCAAAGCGTCGGAGTGTGGATGTGAAAGTTGTAGTCGACTGGAAGGCAAACTCAGAGGAGAACAATAAAGCCAGTCGTGCGGCAATGAATCTGCTGGTCAATGCCGGCATCCTCGTGCGCACGGTAAGCCAGTTCAAAATCATGCATGACAAGGTCATCATCACAGACGGTCGTAATGTGGAAACCGGGTCGTTCAACTACACTCGCGCTGCCGCGCGCAATAACTCAGAAAACGTCCTAGTCATCCGTGATAACCCGGCGTTAGAAGAGACTTATCTTCAGCACTGGCAGTCTCGCTGGGAGATGGGAACTGGCTGGGAGCTTGCATACTAAGCCATAGTTTCTGCCATTTGAATGGTAGCTCTCGCGCCAACGAAAGCTATCGTTATATAACAAAAAATAACATAGCCTCTCGCGGGTTTTCAGCGCCTGTAGTACTCTTTCCTCAATATGATCCATTGAGTAGGCAGAAATGTCACAGGTCGTAAACGCAGTTACTTCCTCATCTAAACGTCCCTACAGAAAGGGTAATCCTGTTTCTGCGGCTGAACGTCAGCAGAAAGCTGTTGCACGAAAGAAAGCGACGCACAAAGAGGTGAGAGTATTTGTGCGGGATACGCTTAAAAATCAGCTTCAAATCATGTGTGAGAATGAAGGAATAACTCAGGCTGAAATGATTGAAAGACTTATCGAAATGGAATCCGCGAAGCTTGGAATAGACGTAACGACGTTACATTCTTGATCAAGCAGACGTTGAGTGCTAGATTACTGATCGTTTAGAGATTCTTGGCTGGCCACGCCGTAAGGTGGCAGGAAACTGGTTCTGTCGATTCTGTCGAAAGGATTTTTCCGGAATCAGCAAGCAAAAAACCCGATAATCTTTCCAAGTTTGGCGACTCTAGAAGATTACCGGGTCTCTTAACTAAACTGCATAGAAGCTGTTGCTCTATGCAGGGAGTATAGATTCATGCTCAGAAAAGTTCAATACCTTCTGTGCTCACTCTTTCCGCGCAACATAAGCGCAGGATACGGTGACTAACCAGAATTCAGAAAACACATTTCATTATGTTCAGGTTAAAAATGCCGAACCGCGTTTTATAGAGCGGGAAGGAAAAAAAACACTGCCGTTTTGTCGTAAGTTGATGGCCAAAGCCGAAGGCTTTACCTCCAATTTTGATTTTTCAATCCATGTTGCCTTTGCCCGCTCTCTGGGTAAGCGCCGGCGCATGCCTCCTTTACTGCGTCGACGTGCGATTGACGCGCTTCTGCAGGCAATGTGCTTCCATTATGATCCGCTGGCCAATCGCGTGCAGCGCTCGATTACCAATATGGCCATCGAGTGCGGACTGGCCACGGAATCCAACAGTGAAAACCTGTCTATTTCGCGGGCGACCCGTGCGCTGCGATTTATGTCTGAGCTGGGCCTGATCACCTATACAACGGAATATGACCCGCAGATTGGCTGCAATATCCCTACGGACATGACGTTTACGCCGGCTCTTTTCCAGGCGCTCGATGTGTCAGATGTGGCTGTCGTGGCCGCTCGCCGTAGTCGCGTGGAGTGGAAAACAAACAACGCAAAAAACAAAGTTTGCCGCAGCTGGGAATGGATGAACTGATCGCCAAATCTTGGCGCTTTGTACGCGAGCGTTTTCGTAGCTACCAGGCAGAACATAAATCTCATGGCCAGAAGCGGGCGACCGCCCGACGGGATGCTTCACGCCAGCACAAGGACATCGAGACCGTGTTCGTCAACAGTTGACGCGTGAATATGCCGCCGGCCGCTTCAGTGGTGATCATGAAGCGCTGAAGCGTGAGGTTGCGCGCCGGGTGACTGAACGGATGTTGATGTCCCGGGGCAATAACTATACCCGCCTGGCGCCGTACCCCGACCCTATATAACCCTCCTGTTTTTGTTATCCGGCTGGCGCCGGAGACTTTCGCTCGTCCGTCTCCCGGACGTGGCTGATTTCTGCCCACTTTTGTGATGGCCGCACCGGCCAGCGTCAAATGAACTTGCATCGAGGATGAAATTTCCTGTTCAAGTCGCACCTGAGAGAGGCGGATTTTACTTATACACATTTAAGTGTAAGGGAACTATTCATAAGGCTCCTGTAGATATCCTTTCAGGCTGCTTGTCGTAGAGGGTTACAGACCGCATGGTTCCCTTTAAATACCTGCTCTGTACTTCATTTAAAGATCTAAATCTCTTTCGTCTCAGGGACAACCTGTTCGTCGCCTGTCCTGTGGACAGTCTCAATGAGGCCTTCGCTAACAGCGGTCGCAAGCGTCCGCGCCGCTCAGATCCAGAAGTACCTCCCGCCGACAAGCGGCGGGCATATAACCAGTGAGCGCATTAGTTACATCATTCAAATAATTCCTTTTAAAAAAACTGCCGCAGTTCTGCTACCTCGAGCCCCTCCCCACCACGGGAAAGCGGGGGCCCCCCCCCCCCCCGGGGGGGGGGGGGGGGGGGGGGGGGGGGGGGGGGGGGGGGGGGGGGGGGG
>NZ_JACVUU010000056.1:0-4233 GCF_016516145.1 Klebsiella sp. S69
AAGTATGTCCACAATGAAGCCTGGTGCAGTCTGGTATCCTCCGCAGTTTCCAGGTAACGGACGATTACCCACACAAGCGGCGCTAGTCGGACAAAACTGTAAGCAGCAGGACAGCCATGAACTGGCTTACCGCAATGAACTTTGCCAGGCGGCGGGTCGACTGGTGGAACCGCCGTGCTGTAAGACGCTGCATATCAGCCTGTTTTTCGACGGGACCGGTAATAATCTGAACAACGATCTTTATATCGACGTTCCTAAACATCCCACCAATATTGCCCGTCTTTTTCGCGCAACCATTGGCCAGGGTTACGCCGGTGGCGTCCAGGGACATGCCGGGGAACTGGTGGATATGGAAGGGACGTCGGGGAATAAATATTACAAGTACTACATCCCTGGCGTCGGCACCCCCTTTCCGGAAGTGTCGGATCTGAATTACAGCACGCCCGGCATGGCCTTTGCCACCTATGGCGAAGAACGAATTAACTGGGCGCTTATTCGCATTATCGATGCCTTAAGACGCACGCTGGGCAAACCTGCTTTATCCGATAATGAAAGCTGGAAAGCGGTGAAAGACATGACCTCTCGTACAGAAGATTTCGGGGCTTCAGGTCAATACCGACGTCCAATAGTATTCCGGCGGCTTTTAAAAGATCTGGAACCCGACCTGAAGCTGGCGCTGAATCAGCCTGAACCCGGTAAACCGAAACTGCTGGGGATTAAGCTGTATGTATACGGTTTTTCACGCGGAGCGGCGGCGGCAAGGGCTTTGTCAACTGGCTGGTTGAACTGCAGCCCAATTCTTTCAGAAAAGGAACGAAGCCGGATCTCTGTCTGACGCTGGAAGGCGCTAACTGGAAGGTGCCGCTGAGCGTCGAATTTCTGGGACTGCTGGATACGGTGGCCTCTGTTGGCGTGGCGCATATCGCCCCTCTTGCGGAAGGACATATGGGCTGGGCCGATAATGCAATGGAGCTGCCCGATAACGGCCTGATTAAAAATTGCGTGCATCTGGTTTCTGCCCACGAGCAGCGGCTCTGTTTTCCTCTGGATTCGATTTGCCGCCATGACGGAATCTATCCGTCCTATGCCAGAGAGATGGTGTATCCCGGTATGCATTCGGATATTGGTGGTGGTTATATGCCCGGTGAACAGGGGAAAGCAACGGCGGATGACGACGGCTATTTATTATCGCAGATTGCCTTGCATGATTTATATGCTACAGCATTTGATGCTGGTGCTCCTCTGAAAGTTCCTGAAGATTCACTTCCCTCAACAATATCTTCAGATAATTGGCGTGTTATGCCAGGTAACTTAATTTCAGAATTTATGGTTGCTGATACATTGATAAATAGTTTCAACGCCTGGCGTGAATTAACATTAAACCTTCCCTTATCTTCGGAAAAAATAAATGATGAGAATGCTGCCAGATACGAACCTGTACGTGCATCAGTCAACGTTATTACCGCATTGGAAGATCAAATCACCTGGATAACCGCCTGGCGTATCGGTCGCTATGCGAGTGGCAACTATACAAAACAGCGGTTTTATATTGATGCAGCCGCAAACGGCATGGATAAAGACAGCGACCCCAAAATAAGAGAGGCTTCCGAACAGGCGCGCGATAAAAAACTGCGGGAAGTAGAGAAAACACGGCGTAAAATGCAGGAGTCTGCTGAAAAAGATACCTATATCCCCTATCCGCCGGGGCCGAAGGATTTTGATCCCGCGCTAGGGCAGACGCAGCTGCGCCAGGCTGCGGAAGAATTTCGCGAGGACTATCAGCTAAAACAGCGTGCCGTAACCGGAAACTGGGGATATAAGTTTATGGATAAACTGAGTAACCTTGTTTATACCTTCAGCGATGATGATGTAAGTGGCGAATATATAAAGATAAAAAAAGAGGCCAATGAAAAACATTCAATGCTTTTTCCTCCTCAGGGGGAAAGTAGCAACGAGCAACAACCCGGAGGGCTGGTCAGAGCATTATTTGACGATCAGGTTCATGATTCCAGGGCCTGGTTTATGCAGGCGACGCTTGATGCCAGGGAACCGTGGGGAAGTTACTTTTTATACCGGATGATCTATTTCGGTGAGCTGATGAGTAAAAATATTACACCTCTTGTGAAATACGGGCGCTTTATTGAGGGGAGATTTAAAGATATGGTTCCTGGCGTTGATTTTATTATCGAGCGAGCTGAGAAAAGAAGGGCCATTGTGGGTGAAAACTCCCCGCCTGAAATAAAACAAAAAATAACCGTGGTAAACAGCTCTGCGGATATTCCCCTTACCATGTTATCCGATCTTCCCCTTCAACCTGCGCTGACAAACGAGCCAGCGGAATTAATCGCCTGGCAGCAACAATCGCGGGAAGCGGAAAAACTGGCCAGTACGAAAGCGGCGATAGCCTCACTGTGGCCATAACGAAATGGCGTTCTGATATACGGATGCCTGTGTAAATAATACAAGGAATAAATATGAAACAGGTAATACGCGAAGGCGATACCCTGCGGGAGTATGGCGGTAAAGTTCTGGCCGGACATTATCTGTGTTTTGGAAAAGGCATTGCCACTAAAGGCGATCCGGTAAAATGCAATAAGCATGGTATGACCACGATTATTGAAGGCAGTTCGCTGTCAAAAGTGGATGGTCAGCCCGTCGCTCTTCACGGACACCGCTGCGCCTGTGGCTGTACGCTGGTGAGTTCTTTTCCCGACTGCGGTATTGCACAGTGAGACCGCTACCTGATTTTCCTGATTATCGCACAGCTAAACCGCCTGCGGCAAAACGCTGGCTGGGGGCCGGAGCATTACTGGTCCCGACTGTCGGCGCTGCGAGTGCGTTATTACGGGGAACAGATGCAAGCTCTGGGATCGTTTTTGCCGCGATGCTTTTCACGTTAACCGTCATGGGGCTTTTCTGGCTTCTTTCTCTGCTGTATTACCGGTTTTCAATTCACCACTCGTCCACCTGGAAAGCGGAGGTGGCACAGGTACAAAGTCACTGGTGGTATCAGCATCGTCGGCAGTTTTCCCTGGAGGATGTGGTGCTGATTGGCCCAGCCGGGGCGGAGATGATGGACTGGTTGCGTTTGCTTAAGCGTGAGCTAAAAGCGCCAGCAGAACGTCAGGAGGCAAACGGTAAAGCGCTGCGTGTGGCGCGTTCTTTTTCTTCCGATGCGACGGAACGTGAAAATCAACTGGCTCGTATGCTGGTACTACAGTGGAAACGGCAGCGCGAAGGCAAAAAATTGCTCTCGCCGCAGCGCTTTTACTGGCAGGGGAGGGAGAGCGTATGGCAGGCGTTTGTTGCACAGATAAAGGACTCTTTTCCAGGCATTGTGCTGCCTGAATTACCGATTATGTGGAAGGGAGAACGTTCACTGTCAGATATTGCAGCCTTTCTGGATTCAGAGGGCGATGGCACGCAAATTCTGGTGGCTGGGTGCCAGTCTGAAGTCCCCTCGGCAGAGGATTTGCTGCCTGCCGGAGAAGCTGCTGCCCTGTGGCTTGTGGGTACTGAAGGGTCTGTATTGCTTTCACGGGGGGAATATTTTTCCCCATCGGCAACGGAACGTTTGAAGGATGTTTGTGAACGAGCACAGAAGCAAAGCGAACTTGACTCAGCTCCTGACGCCTGCATTCTTTTTTCTCACCCGCAACAATCAGAACTGGCAGGCAACGGCTGGAACGTTACTCATCATTTGCAGGACAATTTTTGGGGTAATACGGGAAAACTTGAGGCGCTTGTCGTGATATCACTTGCTGCTATTTTTGCACAAAGCCAGTCGCAACCCTGCGGCTGGATAGCCACTGATCCTTTACACCCCCTGGCGCTTGGAATTGTTAAACCTCATGAAAACAGATAAAAATCAGAAAGAAACTATTTCTGCTGCGTTCACGGTGGTACTTACAGCCGTGGCGATCACGTTCCTTATTTTACTGGGGGGACTGGCGTACTGGTTTTTCATAGGTGACCATGCTGCAAAATGGTCGGTTATCTATCCGATTCTGCTGGTGTGCGGTCTTCTCTGGATTGTGCTGGTATGTGTCGTATCTCTTGTGTTTCTGGCGATACATCTTTGGATCATCAGTCGAGCCAGGCGTTCATCAGCGGCTGGACAGAGTACATCAGCAAAGACGCTGGCGTTGAAACGCCCGATGCTATCGAAAGAAATAGCCACCCATCTCCGCCGCCGCTATACCCGTTTCTGGCGCCACAAAGTCCGCCTGCTGC
>NZ_JACVUU010000057.1:0-3609 GCF_016516145.1 Klebsiella sp. S69
CGACGCCCTCACGGACACATAAATCAAAAATGATTAAATTGAAACCACTTCTTTCCGGCGCAGAAATGGTTTCAATTTCCTATACGTGAACTCACAGCGAGGTGTATCTAGAATATCACACCAGGTGACAGAGTTACGTCACCTGGTGTGGGTAGGTCTGACAGGGTTATTCATAGTGTCGATCCAAAAAATGATCCTATAGAGATCATAGTGAGATCATAAAGAGATCCCCGGATCGCCAGAGACGCTGTTCTGCCTCGCCTTAGGGGGGATCAGCATTGACTATAGTGTGTTAAATGTTGACTGACGTATGTATTATCTAATACTGTGATATGCAACGGTATTTACTGAGGTATGTATTTCCGTTGACTGAGATATGCATTTATACTTGCCTTTGTGGATAACTGTCGGGATCAAAGATGACGAGCGAAAATAATAGCTTACCTCTGAATCTGCAGGAGGTTGATAAGAAAACCGGTGAAGTTGTTAAGCTGGATGTCAACAGCACCAGTACCGTTCAACCCGTTGCACTCATGAGGCTTGGTCTCTTCGTTCCTACGCTGAAATCGACAGGAAAGAGTAAGGCTAACCGTAAAAACGTCACAGATGCGACTGAGGAGCTTGTACAGCTGTCTATCGCGAAAAGCGAAGGGTACACCGACGTCAGGATTACAGGATCGCGTCTGGACATGGATACGGACTTTAAAGTCTGGCTTGGGATCATTCGCTCCATGTCAGAGTATGGCGTAAAAAAAGACACGCTGGAATTGTCATTTGTTGAGTTCGTTAAGATGTGTGGTTTTGATTCGCGCCGTTCTAACAAGATAATGCGCGACCGTATCAGTAACTCTCTGTTCAAACTGGCGACCGTCACGCTGAAGTTCCAGAGTGACACCAAGGGCTGGACCACACACCTGGTGCAGTCAGCTTACTATGATATCAACGAAGATATCGTGGAGATCAAGGCCGAACCCAAACTCTTCGAGCTCTACCACATGGACCGGCGGGTACTGCTGCGGTTGAAGGCGATCGACGCCCTGCAGCGTAAAGAGTCTGCGCAAGCTTTGTATACCTATATCGAAAGCTTGCCTCAGAACCCGGCGCCAATCTCCATGAAACGTATGCGGGACCGGCTGAATCTCACCTCAAACGTGTACACGCAGAACCATACCGTTCGCAAAGCCATGGAGCAGCTGCGGGATATCGGATATCTGGATTACACCGAATTCAAACGCGGACGGGCAGCCTATTTCAGCGTGCACTATCGCAACCCGAAACTGATCAGCAGTACCGTGAAGTCGCCTCGCAAAGAAGAAGAGGAGCTGTCTCCTGAGCAGAACTATGATGAGGTCATTAAGGCTTTGAAAGCCGCGGGTATTGATCCTCAGAAGCTTGCCGAAGCGCTCACCAGTATAAAGTCAGAAAATTGACTGTAGTATGCAAAAAATCACTGCGGTGTGCTGTTATTGACTGTGATACGTATCACGCATAGCGCAGTCAATATACCTTTCTTTATTCCTCATGCTTCCCCCCATTAAATTGACTGTAGTATGCGATTTAATATGAAAAAACACTGATATTGACTGCGGAATGCGCTTCTGGCGGGTAATTCGTTCCATGTATTGACAGAGAGATGATGGCCTGCACGCCGCAGTCAATTTTCCTGCTGTTGGCTGATGTTGAAGTTAAATGAAGGCCTGCGTGACGTGCTGGTCCACCCTGAGCAGGGAAAGGCTAACGCACAGTCCGGAGTCATACCTTCTGAATAAGTTCGTCAGCTGCCTGGGCTACACGAAAATTTTTCCTTCCTTGTTTCACTGGTTTCTGCAGGACCGGGGCCGGTTTCACTCTGAGGATGTGAATCGTAAAAAGGAACTGCATGTCCGGTTCAACCGATTCGAGCTGCTGTCATAGCAAAGTAGGTCAACGCATTTTCTGAGTTGTTTTGCCTCACTGGTCGAAGCCGGACTTTGTGCGATCAAGATAACTGGCCCGATGCAATCATGCTCTGTTTAGAACATATTGTCTGCGGTATGAGGAAGCGGAAAAGCATCCACGGAAGACGAACCTGGCGATACTCTGTAAATACCCATAGGTGCCGCAGTCACACCGCCATATCGATGCAGTGCGCTGGAAAGAAAAAGTGTGGGCGGCAGTCTACGCTGCACGTGAGTTTTTCAGGGTATCTTCCATGACTGCGGTATGCGCTCATTCGGAATGTGCGCCTGGTAACCCGGGGGGAGGGTTACCAGCGTGCAGGAGTGAGGCGGACTACTCAGAGAATCCGGGACCCGGCAGTTCGATGAGATCTTATCTGAACATCAATAGAGGATATCCTTTGCTCAGGTAATCTCCGGTGTAGCGTCTCTGACTCATATGAATGCCTGTTCTCGCCGGCAGCCGGCAGCGCAAACCTGAAATCAGGTTGTCGGGGGCAGGGCGCGCAGAATATCCGCCGCATCACGACCATCGCCGGTAAACGGGACGGCAAGGGTTGCCGCCAGCTCCAGTGCAAATACACGGGTGTAGACTTCCATCGAGCGCGGATCCTTATGACCGACCAGTGCCTGAATGACCTTTTTAGACTGCCGGTGATAGAGCATGTGCATGATGTAGCTGTGCCGAAATGTGTGCGGTGTCACCGGGATCGAAAAGTGGACCCCGTCGGCGCCGGCACGGCTCACGGCCTGCTTCAGCCAGTTACGCATAGTCTCATCGCTCACACCCCATAATGGCTCCCGCCGGCGGGGGCGGGTGGTGACCATCCAGCTTTCCATTTGTCGAACGAAACTTTCGTCAGTCAGCGGAACCAGACGCACTTCATCCTTTGGAGGCCGACCGCGGCGCGCACGCACTTTTTCAGACAGCACCCGGACAAAAGGGCGGAGTCCATCCACATCAAAAGACTCCGGTGTCAGGGTCTTCGCTTCACCGATGCGCATGCCAGTGTTCCACATCGTGGCGAACAACATGTGATGGCGTTGATCGGGCATATAAAAGAGCAGGGCGCTCACTTCCGGCGCAAGCAGGTAAGCCGGCGTGACACCGGTGGAGGTGGCCATGCGCCGGAGTGCGACCGCGGTCGCAAAATCGACCCCCGGAGCAATGGGCAACAGGGAGACGCAATCTGGTGAATTCTGCAGGGGAATGACGTTGTTCATCAGTTATTTTTCACGTAGCGCACGCACTGGTTATGGATACAGGTATTCTGGCCTGAAACGCCGGATCCTGCCATGACAATAAATCGCAGCGAGCGGATCCTTTTATTGGACTAATCCACATTATTGCGGGTAAAACCAAATACGTAAAGGATCCTTTTTGCGCCGTTATGAGACCAAAAGTCAGGTACGGCGCGGCCTGTAGGCGGTTTTGCGAGTTTTGGGAGAAATGGGGTAATGCCAGGACAAACAGGATCGGAGGAAAAAGAGAAGAAACGAGAAAAGGAAAGATGCGCGACGCAAAATCTGGCCTGGTACACCCCTGTAACCCTGCCAGATTTTGCGCAGCGCGATCATAGAGCTGGCTACTGCTAGTTGAGATGACGTCCAGGGTAATGATTCCAATTTATTGGTAATGATTTATCGTCAGATAGTGCCCGATAACTTTGTC
>NZ_JACVUU010000058.1:0-3033 GCF_016516145.1 Klebsiella sp. S69
ATCGTTAACTTAAGATACAAAAGCTGTCCGGAGATGGCGGGTCAAGATCACCAGTAAATCCCGGGCATGCTGTTCACTGTTATCGGGTTTAATTGCCCGTAACCACTTATAGATACTATGTGCGGAAACACCCAGACGGTCAGATACTTCGCAACGGAATAACCGCGTTCCGTTATGTGACGAACGGCTTCTTCCTTAAATTCAGGTGTAAATCGTGGTGTGCCCATATGCTCCCCCTATGCTCAAACTATAGGGCAGGATCGTCTACTGGGGTGGGGTCAGTCCACGCAGAACAGTGAGCTGTCCGTAGATGGCGGGTCGAGATCAGACTCCAATTTATTTTTTCTGATGTGTGCTGGGCTGAGATGCGGTGTAGGTGAAAGTGAGTTGCCATGTTTTACGACAGTGAGAACAGAGATAGCGCTCATGCCCCGTAAAAGTATCGATACCATCCTGCTCTCCGTCGCCGCTGATAAACTCTCTCAGCGTGAATGGGACTGGATTAAGGCCCCGCCTCCGGCCATGGTCGCCAGCGCCATACAGGAGCACCGCCACAGTACTGCCGCGCTCACCCGCCTGCCGGACTGCTGTGACAATGAGTTTATGACCAGCAGATTTTTGCAACAGTGTCAGCCCAGAGATATTATCCAAATTTTAATCTGGAATCCCCGGGCAGGCCGGGGAAGAGGACTAATTGCCCACTTTTTCACTTACCGCGTCACCGGCCTGCTGAGCAGCTTCTTTTGTTTTATTCCAGCCTTTTTCTGTGGCTTCTTTGGTACGGTTCCAGGCTTTCTGTGAGTTTTCCTGTACCTTATCTGTCGTGGTCGCTTCACCGCCGTTCTTGAGTCTGTTTTCAGCCTGCAGCTGTTCCTCTTCAAGCCGGTTTTTAACCTTATGAGTCGTTTCTTCTGCACGATTGGAGGCCTGTTCAGCCTTCTGTTCAGCTTTATTTTTTAAATGCTCAGTGTTGATGGTGGCATCGGCCATAACGGCAGTTGATACAAGTGATGTAGAAAGAATGATCGTTTTTAATATATTCATTTTTAACTCCTTATATTAACAAGGAAAAGCGGGCTGTGCGCCCGCATTTATCTTATTTTCGGCCGATGAGCAGACCAATCAGCAAGCCAACGCCCGCAGCGATAGAAATTGCCGCGACTGGATTTTTTTCCACGTTATCACGCACCACTTCAGCCGCGTCCTGAGCGGCCTGACTCCCCTGTGCAGCTACCTTTCGGGCAGCGCCTTTAACCTGGTGCCCGTAATCATCGGTCAGCTCACCGTATTTTTCCTGTGCTTCACCTGCAACTTCTTTTACTTTGTCTTCAGTTTTTCCGAACATAATGTTCTCCATAACAACTCTGAGTCAGAATATTTAGCCAGCTTTATTTTGCTGGTAATAATGTTATACAAAAAATATGCCAAACACGCAAATCGCAGCGTAACCGCTTTTTTGCTTTTCGGAATACAATTAATGTGGCGATAATAGCTATAATTCAGTCAATATCACCACTAAATTTACATCCTGAACTCGCACGAGTCTGGAGGGCTCTGTCGCATTAAGAAGTCGTCAGATGCTGGGATTTAAGTCGTTCGGTTGGGCGTAGACGATACTGGCCGGCATTGAACTGCTCCACATGATACGTAAAGGGCAGTATCAACACCCACAAAGTGATGGATTGTCACCCGCAGAACAATGTTATCTGTTAGCTGCCTGAAAAATCGGCAGAATACATTTTGCTGGCATGCATACGCAAATGCGATAGAGCCCAATAAACGTTAACGCTGGCCATGAGAGCCCACATTATACATCAGATTCAACTAATTAGAGACATTACCCATCATGCTTACAACTAAGAAAGTAATCTTTTTGTTTGACATATTTTAGATTCTAGACTGTACTTCATCTAGAACTATTGATTACAAAGCAGAGTAACTCATTCTGTTATCTCTTTGACAAGGAAAGATTACTTATGGAAAATAAGTCTACACAATCTATACTTCCTTCAGCAAGATTATCTGATATAACGACTCGCCTTCTCACCAATATTTACAAGGCGGCATCCACTCGGCTGGATTTAATTACTATAGAGATTAATCAGGAAAAAAACAGAATCCTTAGCCTAATCTTAATGATTGGTTTAGCACTCATTTTTACGACATTTGGTTTAATGAGCCTTCTGCTATACGCATTACTATTCATCGAACCATTACACCAACAGACTATTCTTTTGTACTTCACTGGTGTGCTATTTTTACTTGCCATCGTTTTTTGTATAATCATTCGCATAAGCGCCAGTCGCGCGAGCCTGTTGTCAGAGACGCGTGAGCAACTCAAAAATGATTTAACCAGCATCACTGGTGAAAAGAATGAATAAATTACAAATAAGAAAGAGTAAAATCCTGAAGGAAATTTCATCCCAACGAAATGAAGTTCATAGGCTTTGCGATAGTTTAATGGTCAAATTGCAACCCGTTGACACAGTATGGAGTACTGTTTATAGACTCAGGGGGCCACTCATCCTAATCAGCGGGATCATGGTATTGAAGAACAAAAGAAAATCGCCAAAGCAGTTGCTTATCACTGTTAGAAGAGCGGCTGGGCTTTGGAGTTCAATGCGGTTGTTACGCAAATATACTACTCTTGGAAAATAATGTTAACAAGGTCTAACATATAGTGCCTATAAGGAGTATTGATTATGACAAACAAATTTGAAGACAAAATTGATGAGGTTGCTGGAGTCGCTCAACAAAAGTATGGAGAGCTTACTGATGATTATGGTCATCAGGCCAAAGGTGCAGCACGTAAATTTTCTGCACAAGGCGGACAAGCGGTCCAGGATGCAGCAGAAGTCGTGCGTGAGCAAGTGACAGATAACCCTGTCAAGGCAGTTGCCGTTGCTGCAGGATTTGGTCTACTGATAGGTTTGCTTATCGGACGTAAGTGATCTTATGAACCTGTACACGATTCGGCTCTGTCGCATTAGCGTATGCATGACAGCAAAATGTATCCTGCTGATTTTTCAGGCA
>NZ_JACVUU010000059.1:0-2978 GCF_016516145.1 Klebsiella sp. S69
AGGTGAGCATATCACCTCTACTCAGGTGGCCAAATTCAGTGTGCCACTACAAACTCAATTTTTATAGCTCTCAGACATCCAGCGCCAGTCGTAGATGATGCTCTATAAAGCCCGCTTTGAGCGCGCTATAGCGATGGGCATTGTTCCTGCTGAGTAGTGCAGCAGAGTGTTTTACCTCAGCATACTGACCTGCAATGTCTCTGTTTTCTCTGAGATAGTCACGGAATGCAAGATGTCTTGATACCTGCATATCTCCGACTGCAAACGCGTGCACGTGATGACTACGCTGATCACCACCCTTGGTGAAGAATCTACGCCCCGTAATCCCGTTCTCACCGCAAGCGACATACCTGCCGCGAACCATTGCTGAGTTGTATGTATCCAGTTCATTGACATCGGAGACTTCCAGCAGTATGTCGATTACAGGCTTTGCTGAGAGACCTGGCACTGACGTACTGCCAATATGATGGACCCTTTTAACCACTCCGCCGAGCAATGTCCTTATCAGTAAACTTTCAGCCTCAAACATCTCAGGCCATTTATCATCGTATGGCACAACAATAATTTCCCGCATAAAAACGCCCTCTGCCCTGATTATTTAGGTAATGCATCCAATTAGTAGAACATGTATTTTTCGATAAAGCTCCGATCACTTTTTCATGAAGCTCAACAGAGCGTGAAAAACAGATGGTTTTACGAGCCAACCTCTTAATCCGGGTGCGGAGCGTCAGGTTATTACGCTCAATGCGTTGGGTGAATATTTTACCGGTCAGATGCTTATCTTTCGGCACCTCCCGGCAGGTTTCATCGGTTCGGGGACCAAACGTATAGGCCAGTACACCGCCTGTTTTGGTGTTGTATGCGTACCAGAGCCAGTGCTGTCGAGCTTTACTGCCAACGAAGCTCCACTGCTCATCGAGTTCACAGATAAGCGCCACATTAGCATAAGCCACCGGAGATGACGTTATTCGTCGTGGCGAGAGTTTTTTAAAGTCCGGATGACGGTATTGATACCGACTTTCAGCGTCCGGGCGGTATCGCGAACCCCGGCACCGTTGAAGGCCATTTCGGTGATGAGCTCTTTAACACCGGGCTTGCGGGCTTCGTATAAGTAAGTGAGCTGAAACACGCGGTGGCAGTGGCGGCAGCGGAACCGGTCGTGTCCGTTCGGGTACTGCCCGTGACGATAAACCCGAGCAGACTGACAACGGGGACAATGAACGGTAACGCTGGCCATAAGTAAACCTCAAAAGCGAGCATTATACATCGAATTCAACCAATTAGATGCATCACCCTGCAGACTGGTTAATCCAGACATCCCGCTACCGGCTTACACTGGTCAGGCCTGGTCCGGTAAAGGCGTTTCTGAATACCAGAGATATTTCTGGCGAAACCCACCTTAAGGTGGGTTTTGTTATGTATAAGCGTGATAGTTATTTTTTCTGACACCATGAATACAAATGCATTACATTTGTATTTCTTTTATAAAAGCCGTTTACGGGCCGTTTCATAGGCTTTTTCGTCTTCCCGTTTACCTACAGCGACCACCCATATAACAATCTCGTCATCGATAACCCTATAAATCAAACGAAAACCAGATGCTCTCAGCTTTATTTTAAAGCAGCCTGCCAGGTCACCATGCAGTCGGGCTGATTCCACATAAGGGTTTTGCTGAAGCTTTTTTAGCTTCTTTTTGAATTGCTCGCGGATCGTCTTTTCGAGCTTATTCCATTCCTTAAACGCCCTTTCGTCAAATTCAACATTAAAGGTCATCTACGTTAACCCTGATCCGTCTGGCCGGATTTTTCAGTCTTTCCCGAACGACTGCCAGAATATCAGCGTCTTCATCATCTTCGCTCACCATCACTGAAACTTCAGCAAAGGGGAGTTTTTCGTTCTCAGCGACATACCGCAGGAACAGACGAAGTGCATCTGAAGGCGAAAGATTCAGTTTTTCAAAGGCCCGATAGGCCTCTTTTTTCAGCTCGTCATCAACGCGGATCTGAATTGTGCTCATTGCTCGCACCCCGGTTATATTGTGTACAGTTATTATATATGCACTACAAACGTAATTACAAGTGTGGTGTGGCTT
This sequence comes from Klebsiella sp. S69, assembly GCF_016516145.1. Lineage (NCBI taxonomy): Bacteria > Pseudomonadati > Pseudomonadota > Gammaproteobacteria > Enterobacterales > Enterobacteriaceae > Klebsiella > Klebsiella sp. S69. The sequence continues at coordinate 2,093 of NZ_JACVUU010000059.1, forward strand.
TTGACTAACCAGCACGCAATGGCCACCACCTTTTTTTGGGCGGCAGAACACTAATGAATGACTTATGTAATACATAAGTCATTCATTTTCGTGTCAGAAGATGGCGGTAATCACGGTGATCCAGCGAAAATGTGACACCCAGTTGTGGCGCCACGTCCAGCGCAAAAACCTTCAGATACACCTCCGTGCTTTCATAGCTTTCATGCCCCATATAGGCCTGGACGACTTTCGGTGGCACGTGGTTGAAAAACAGATGCATGGCAAAACTGTGCCGTAGCGTCTTTGGATTGACGGCCGGGAGCGCAAACTCAATCCCCTCTTCCCGGGCTCTGTCGATCGCCTGTTGCATCCACAGCCAGGCTGTTTTCCTGCTGACTGCAAACAATGGCCGTCGACGGACGGTTCTGAACGTGGCCAGATAGCGGCGAAGCTGATCGACATATGCGGCATCGAGCAGCGGCACTATCCTGGCTATTTTCTCATCCGCTGACAGTCGTCCCCTTCCCCGCTGGCGTTGTTTCAGTGTACGTAACCGGATGCAGGGGCGTGGACCATCAAGTTGCAGATCCTCCGGTGTGATGGTCAGGGCTTCAGTAATGTGGGCTCCGGTGTTCCACAGTGTGGCAAACAGCATACGCTGGCGCTCATCCTGCAGATAATGCAGTAATACGGCAACTTCGAGCGCCAGCAGATATTTAGGGAGATATGGCTGCAGCAGCGCCATACCACGCAGCGCGATGGCTGTTTCATAGTTCGTCGCAGGAACAGGGTTGTCGCCCGCTGTCATCAGCATTCTTTCCTCGTCCTTCCTTTTGTGTATTACATTAAGATTACTGGTAATGATTCCAATTTATTGGTAATGATTTATCGTCAGATAGTGCCCGAT
>NZ_JACVUU010000005.1:0-221037 GCF_016516145.1 Klebsiella sp. S69
CAGAAACGCCAGCACGAACCCCATGCCGAGGAACATCAGGGTGAAGCCTTCACCCAGCAGTACAGCTTCAGTCATTGAAAAACCCTAAAGTAAGGGCACGACGGCGTGTTTGAAGGCTAACCAAACGATACTTCCGGCTAAGGAGTAGGGGGGATTTCCCGAAGCCGCCCCCGGCTCTGGCCCCTAATTGGCATCGCTGTGGTTGACGCTCAAACATCGCCATCGTGCGTGTTGGTTACATCATCATGCCGAACACAATGCTGGCGATGACCAGCACAATACCGCCGCCCAGACGGGAGGAGATTTGCGCATAAGAGATAAGATTCATACGGTTACAGGCAGAGAGCACTTCCAGGTCGCCTGAGCCGCCGCGGTTAGCCATGCACAGGCCTGCGGTGATGGCGGATTCGATCGGGAAGAAGCCAATCATCCAGCCGCCGACGGCCGCCCCGACGACAGCACCTACGACGATTACCGCAGCGATGATGACGTTCGCGAAGGTAATCGCGTCGATAATTTCCTGCAGGTCGGTGTAGCACACGCCGACGCCGACCATCAGTACCCACAGCAGCTGCTTAGAGAAGAAGTCAGACAGGCGTTTGGCCCCGGCTTTGATCTCCGGCGAGCAGAGGCCGGAAGCATTCAGCGCCGCGACGATCAGCACCATCCAGGCAAAATAGTGGATTGACACACCGCCAATGCTTGGCAGAATTTTCTTGGCAATGACGTAGGCCAGCAGGAAACAGGTGGTGGCGAGCACCAGGCCGACCGCCGTTTCGCGATGGGTAATCTGGCCTGCTTTTTCATCATCATCGACTTTAAAGGAGGCTTTACGTACCAGTTCGCCTTCCCCGCTCAGCCAGGTGTGTTTTTTACCGATAATATCGAGCAGTGCGGCAAAAACGATGGCGAAGATATTGGCGATGGTCAGAATGGCAATCGCGGTGGAGTAGTACTCTTCACGGGAGCGGCCGGTGACGGAGTGATAAATTTCGGACAGCGGAACCGCGCCTGCGCCGTTGCCGCCGCCCATAATCGGCAGAACGTACAGCATCATGATGCGGTCTACGGAAATACCGAAGCACAGGCCGATGATAATCCCGAAGATAGATGCGCCGAGGATCCCCATAAGGATCGTCGGAATATAACCCAGCAGCGATTTCAACAGCAGTTTACGGTTAACCGAGAGAATTGCGCCAGTTATCAAAACTGCGATGAATAAGTTCAGGAAGTTGCTTTTATCCATCACATTAGTGATTGCATCAATTTCTTTTTGGGTAAAAATGCCTGCGTAAACGAAATAAGCGGCTACGAGGAAGATCATCACCGGCGCGCCGCCAATATATTTATTAAATATCGGCAGCCGTTTGCCAATTTCGCCAAAGATGGCGCCGATAATAAACATGATGGCGAAGCCGCCAACAATGTCGGTCGGCAGCGCGTTATAAAAATGTGAAAGTAGTAAAGTGATTAACGCAAACGCGTATAGCGGAAGCGGCATGCCGAAGATTTTAAACTTCAGCAGTTCACTTACACCATTTTTCTCCGTCGAAGGAGCCTGGCTCATATTAGTCATATGACGTCACCCTGTTAAAAAAAGGAATAATGCCGTTAGAAAAAGCAATAATAGGACGGCGGCATAATAATAAAGATGCGCTACGGCGATATGTGATTACGTTCACTGATTAGTCGTGTTTTTAATTAATTTAATTGTTTTTATTCTTCTGAATTAATTAACAACATAAAAACCATAAAGCAAATTAAGGTGCGGGGAAAAGTGTGATTCAAATAAAAGAACCGCTACGGGAACGGTGGCGAAATACAGCTCGTTTTGGTCAATGAAGCGCGAAAAAAATGAATCTGATATTAAAACGCGTCGTGGTACAGAAAGATCCCCGGCGGCGAGAGGCCGTTGACCTCTTTCTTCATCAGCATCAGCTCTCGCTCGAGGCGGATTGCGAAATAGTGATTGTCGCCGAGTACCAGCGGCGCATTGTTGGCTGCGGCGCGATTGCCGGATGCGTGCTGAAGTGCATTGCCGTCGACCCGTCGCTGCAGGGAGAAGGGCTTAGCCTGAAGCTGCTGACTGAACTGATGACCCTGGCGTATGAGCTGGGCCGCAGCGAGCTGTTTCTGTTCACTAAACCTTATAACGCGGCCCTCTTTTCCTGCGCCGGTTTCTGGCCTATCGCCCGTGCGGGCGACAGGGCCGTTTTGATGGAGAACAGCCGCGAACGCCTGGCCCGCTATTGCCGCCAGCTCAGGATGTATCGCCAGCCCGGAGAAAAAATCGGCGCCATCGTAATGAACGCCAATCCCTTTACGCTGGGGCATCGCTGGCTGGTGGAGCAAGCCGCTCGCCAGTGCGACTGGCTGCATCTTTTCGTGGTGAAGGAAGATGCTTCATTTTTCAGCTACCAGGATCGCGTGGCGCTGATCGAGCAGGGGATCGCCGGGATCGATAACGTGACCCTGCATCCGGGATCGTCCTATCTGATCTCGCGCGCCACTTTCCCCGGCTACTTCCTGAAAGACAAAGGCGTGGTTGACGATTGCCACTGCCAGATCGATCTGCAGCTGTTTCGCGAACATTTAGCTCCGGCGCTGGGGGTCACCCACCGCTTTGTCGGCAGCGAACCGCTGTGCGAATTAACCCGTAATTACAACCTGCGTATGCGACAGCTGCTGGAAGCGCCCGGCGACGCGCCGACCATTGAAGTGGTTGAGCTGGCGCGGGTTGAGAAAGAGGGCGCGCCGATTTCCGCTTCCCGGGTGCGCAAGCTGTATCAGCAGCGCCTGTGGTCGGCTATCGAGCCGCTGGTACCGCCGGGAACGCTCGCTTTTCTGATGCATCTGGCGGAAAGCGAACGCCAGACCGCCTGATTTTACCGCCATAACTAAGGATCAGCCTCTATGGAAATGATGATTGACGCCCTGGCCGGCACGCTGGAGTCCAGCGATGTGATGGTCAGGATTGGGCCTGCGAATGAGCCAGGTATTCAGCTTGAAATCGACAGCATTGTGAAGCAGCAGTTTGGCGCGGCGATTGAACGCGTCGTCAGAGAGACGCTGACCCAGCTTGGCGTTACCCGGGCGAACGTCGTCGTCGATGATAAAGGCGCGCTCGAATGCGTGCTGAAGGCTCGCGTCCAGGCCGCAGCGCTGCGCGCGGCGCAACAATCTCAACCGCAATGGAGCCAGCTATGAAACCTCGTCGCAGTATGCTGTTTATCCCCGGCGCCAACGCCGCGATGTTAAGCACCTCTTTTGTCTACGGCGCTGACGCGGTGATGTTTGACCTCGAAGACGCCGTCTCGCTACGAGAAAAAGATACCGCTCGCCTGCTGGTGCATCATGCGCTCCAGCATCCGCTCTACCGGGATGTGGAAACCGTGGTGCGTATTAACCCGCTCAGCACGCCGTTCGGCCTTGCCGACCTTGAGGCGGTGGTGCGGGCAGGTGTCGACATGGTGCGTCTGCCGAAAACCGATAGCAAAGAAGATATTCATGAGCTGGAGGCTCACGTCGAACGTATTGAGCGCGAGTGCGGCCGGGAGGTGGGCAGCACCAAATTAATGGCGGCGATTGAGTCGGCGCTGGGCGTGGTGAACGCGGTAGAAATCGCCCGCGCCAGTCCGCGTCTGTCGGCCATTGCGCTGGCGGCCTTCGACTACGTCATGGATATGGGGACCTGCCGCGGCGACGGCACGGAGCTGTTCTACGCCCGCTGCGCGGTGCTGCACGCGGCCCGCGTCGCCGGAATCGCGGCCTATGACGTCGTGTGGTCGGACATTAACAATGAAGAGGGTTTCCTCGCGGAAGCGAATCTGGCGAAAAATCTCGGCTTTAACGGCAAATCGCTGGTTAACCCGCGCCAGATTGAGCTGCTGCACCAGGTTTATGCCCCAACGCTGAAAGAAGTTGAGCATGCGCGGGACGTCATCGCGGCGGCGGAAGAGGCGGAAGAACGCGGACTCGGCGTGGTCTCGCTAAACGGCAAGATGATAGATGGACCGATTATCGATCATGCGCGCAAAGTCGTGGCGCTGTCGGCTTCCGGCATTCGTGATTAAGGAGGAAATAATGAAAGAGACCGTGGCAATGCTTAATCAACAGTACGTCATGCCGGAAGGATTAGAACCTTACGCAGGGGTAACGGCGAAGAGTCCGTGGCTGGCCAGTGAAAGCGAAAAGCGGCAGCGTAAAGTCTGCGCTTCGCTGGAGGAGGCGATTCGCCGCTCCGGGCTGCAAAACGGTATGACCATCTCCTTCCATCACGCGTTTCGCGGCGGTGACAAGGTGGTCAATATGGTGGTGGCGAAGCTGGCTGAAATGGGCTTTCGCGATCTGACGCTGGCCTCAAGCTCGCTGATCGACGCCCACTGGCCGCTGATCGAGCACATAAAAAACGGCGTGATCCGGCAGATTTACACCTCCGGTCTGCGCGGGAAGCTGGGGGAAGAGATCTCCGCCGGGCTGATGGAAAATCCGGTACAAATCCATTCCCACGGCGGCCGGGCGTATTTAGTGCAAACCGGTGAGCTAACCATTGACGTGGCGTTCCTCGGCGTGCCGTGCTGCGATGAATATGGCAATGCCAACGGCTTTAGCGGTAAATCCCGCTGCGGCTCGCTGGGTTACGCCAAAGTGGATGCCGATGCCGCCAGATGCGTGGTACTGCTGACTGAAGAGTGGGTGGATTATCCGAACTATCCGGCCAGCATCGCCCAGGATCAGGTGGATCTGATCGTGCAGGTTGATGAAGTCGGCGATCCGGCGAAAATCACCGCTGGCGCGATCCGTCTGACCAGCAACCCACGCGAGCTGCTGATCGCCCGCCAGGCGGCCAAAGTCATCGAACATTCGGGCTACTTCAAAGAGGGCTTCTCTTTGCAAACCGGTACCGGCGGCGCATCGCTGGCGGTAACTCGCTTCCTCGAAGATAAGATGCGTCGTAACAATATCACCGCCAGCTTTGGTTTGGGCGGGATTACCGGCACGATGGTCGATCTGCATGAAAAGGGCTTGATCAAAGCGCTGCTGGATACCCAATCTTTCGACGGCGATGCCGCCCGTTCGCTGGCGAACAACCCTAATCATATCGAAATTTCCGCTAATCAGTACGCCAATCCCGGTTCGAAAGGAATCTCCTGCGAACGCCTGAATGTGGTGATGCTCAGCGCGCTGGAAATCGACACCGGGTTTAACGTTAACGTGATGACCGGCTCCAACGGTGTCCTGCGCGGGGCGTCCGGCGGCCATAGCGATACGGCGGCAGGCGCGGATTTAACCATTATCACCGCGCCGCTGGTGCGTGGGCGTATTCCGTGCGTGGTGGAGAAAGTCCTGACTCGCGTCACGCCGGGGGCCAGCGTGGATGTGCTGGTGACCGACCACGGTATTGCCGTTAACCCGGCGCGTCAGGACCTGATTGATAACCTGCGTAACGCGGGCATCCAGCTCATGACCATCGAAGAGCTACAGCAGCGCGCCGAACTGTTGACCGGCAAGCCTGATCCGATCGAATTCACCGATCGGGTCGTGGCCGTGGTGCGCTATCGCGATGGTTCGGTGATCGACGTGATTCGTCAGGTTAAAACCGCTGGTTAAACGCGCTGAGGAGAAAGGCATGAGCGAAGTGATAATAAGCCAGCATCGGCCATTGAGCCGTCAAACGGTGACGGCTGAGGAGATGGTTTCTCGCGTGGGACGGGCGCTACTGACTGAAGTTCGCCTGACGCCGAAGCCGGGTCTGGTGGATATTCGTAATGCCGGCGCGCATCGGGATATGGATCTGGCCACCTTTGAGGCCAGTACGGCGGTTGTCGCCCCGTGGATGGAGAAGTTTTTCATTATGGGACACGACACCGCCAATATCACGCCGGAACAGGTGTTGACGATGCTGCGTCCGGTGGGCATGGCCTGCGAGACGGATATGCTGGAAGCCACCGGCGGGGTGAACACCCATCGCGGCGCGATCTTCGCTTTTGGCCTGCTCTGCGCGGCGGCGGGAAGACTGGTTGCCAGAGGGGAGCCGGTTGAACAGCATCGGGTTTGCGATCAGGTGGCCCGATTCTGTCGCGGCCTGGTGGCGCGCGAGCTCTCCTCCTCTGAAGGAAAGAAGGTGAGCAAAGGCGAAGGGCATTTCCTGCGCTACGGGCTCTCCGGTGCCAGAGGCGAAGCGGAAAGCGGCTTTCACACCGTGCGCACTCAGGCGATGCCGGTATTCAATCGCGTCATGGCGAATACCGGCGACACCAATCTGGCGTTATTGCAGACCCTGCTGCATCTGATGGCCTGGAATGACGATACCAATCTGGTATCGCGCGGTGGGCTGGAAGGGCTGAATTTTGTTCAGCAGCAGGCGCAAAAGCTGCTGTGGGAAGGCGGAGTGCTGGCCGATGGCGGGCTGGAAGCTCTGCGCCAGCTGGATGATGAACTGATTGTTCGCCATCTTAGCCCTGGCGGCAGCGCTGACCTGCTGGCGGTAACCTTGTTCCTGTCTGGTTTTCCTGCCGGGGAGATGTTCCTGCATTAATTGCCCGGTTTTTCATCGATAGCTGACCCCGGATTGACCTGCACATGGCTGAACCGGGGTTCCAGCCCCATTTGTTCATTCCTTCTCTCTGCCCAATGGCCGATTCCCGGCATAATCGTATAGTTTTTACTGATATCGGCGGCAGTTTGTCATAAATTTCTAATTATCGGTGTTTTTGAGTAGCGGCTCATCGTTGGGCTGGTTACTCTGAAAACAATTTACGTAGTGTTAACAAAAGAGAATAGCTATGCATGATGCACATATCCGCGTGGCCATCGCGGGCGCGGGCGGCCGGATGGGACGCCAGTTAATTCAGGCGGTACAGCAGATGGAAGGCGCGGCGCTTGGCGCGGCGCTGGAGCGCGAAGGTTCCTCGCTGCTCGGCAGCGATGCGGGCGAACTGGCGGGCGCGGGCAAGTCAGGGGTAGTGGTGCAGAGCAGCCTTGAGGCGGTAAAAGACGATTTCGATGTCTTCATCGATTTCACCCGTCCGGAAGGCACGCTGAACCATCTCGCTTTTTGCCGTCAACATGGTAAAGGCATGGTTATCGGCACCACCGGTTTTGACGACGCCGGGAAGCAGGCCATTCGCGAGGCGTCGCAGGAGATCGCCATCGTCTTTGCCGCCAACTTTAGCGTTGGCGTTAACGTTATGCTTAAGCTGCTGGAGAAAGCGGCGAAGGTGATGGGCGACTATACCGATATTGAGATTATTGAAGCGCATCATCGCCATAAAGTCGATGCGCCATCAGGTACGGCGCTGGCGATGGGCGAGGCGATTGCCGGCGCGCTGGATAAAGATCTGAAGGAGTGTGCGGTATACAGTCGCGAAGGCTATACCGGTGAGCGCGTTCCCGGCACCATCGGCTTTGCAACCGTGCGCGCCGGGGATATCGTCGGCGAACATACGGCGATGTTTGCGGATATCGGCGAACGTATTGAAATCAGCCATAAGGCTTCCAGCCGGATGACTTTTGCAAATGGTGCCGTTCGCTCTGCATTATGGCTAAAAGGCAAGAAAAATGGTCTTTTTGATATGCGTGATGTGCTTGAATTGAACTCTTTATAACGATTATTACCCATCGTGATGTGGTTATTGCTTTCAATAAGTAATTGATTGCAAGGGGCAATACTTTATTGCCCTTTTTTATTTTTTTGATTTTTGCGATTTTTATTGGCTTAACCCTCCAAAAAAATACATTATCTACCCTGATTTTGTTGTTTTATTGTAAATTTTGACCATCCGGTCCACTTTTTTACACCTTGAGCGCAGTTTTTACACTCTTCCGCCTCCGCAAGCGTTTTCCCAGGCGAGTTAGTTGATCTTTTTGCCGCTTAAAGCAGAGATTACAGAGTAGTCGCCTAAAACAAGATTAAAAATATCCGCTTTAAGTTGACTTTTACCCGCCATCTCTCCAGAATGCCGCCGTTTGCCAAAATTCTGCGGGCAACAGATTTGCATTGATTCAGATCTACATTATGAATTAATATGCAAATAAAGTGAGTGGATATTCTCTGGAGGGTGTTTTGATTAAGTCAGCGCTATTGGTTCTGGAAGACGGAACCCAGTTTCACGGTCGGGCCATTGGGGCTACCGGCACGGCGGTTGGGGAAGTCGTTTTCAATACTTCAATGACCGGTTATCAAGAAATCCTCACTGATCCTTCCTATTCCCGCCAAATCGTCACTCTAACTTATCCCCATATCGGCAATGTCGGCACCAATGCCGCCGATGAAGAATCTTCTCAGGTACACGCGCAGGGTCTGGTCATTCGCGATCTGCCGCTGATTGCCAGCAACTTCCGCAATACCGAAGACCTCTCTTCTTATCTGAAGCGCCATAACATTGTAGCGATTGCCGATATCGACACCCGTAAGCTGACCCGCCTGCTGCGTGAAAAAGGCGCGCAGAACGGCTGCATCATCGCCGGCGATAGCCCGGATGCGCAGCTGGCGCTGGAAAAGGCAAAAGCGTTCCCGGGCCTTAACGGTATGGATCTGGCGAAGGAAGTAACCACCGCAGAAACCTACAGTTGGACGCAGGGAAGCTGGACCCTTGCGGGCGACCTGCCGGAAGCCAAAGCGGAAAGCGAGCTGCCGTTTCACGTGGTGGCCTACGATTTCGGCGCCAAGCGCAACATTTTGCGCATGCTGGTAGACCGCGGCTGCCGTCTGACGGTGGTTCCGGCTAAGACTCCTGCCGAAGAGGTGCTGAAGATGAATCCGGACGGGATCTTCCTGTCCAACGGTCCCGGCGACCCGGCGCCTTGTGACTACGCTATCGACGCGATTGAGAAGTTTCTGGAAACCGACGTTCCAGTATTCGGCATCTGCCTCGGCCATCAGCTGCTGGCGCTGGCGAGCGGCGCGAAGACCGTGAAGATGAAGTTCGGCCACCACGGCGGCAACCATCCGGTAAAAGATATTGATAATAACGTGGTGATGATCACCGCGCAGAACCACGGTTTCGCGGTGGATGAAGCGTCTATGCCGGCCAACCTGCGCGTCACCCATAAGTCGCTGTTCGACGGCACCCTGCAGGGGATTCATCGTACCGACAAACCGGCGTTCAGCTTCCAGGGACACCCGGAGGCGAGCCCCGGCCCGCACGATGCCGCACCGCTGTTCGACCATTTTATCGAGTTAATTAAGCAGTACCGTCAGTCCGCGAAATAATCAGGAGTTAAGAGAGCCATGCCAAAACGTACAGATATAAAAAGCATCCTGATTCTGGGCGCGGGCCCGATTGTTATCGGTCAGGCGTGTGAGTTTGACTACTCCGGCGCCCAGGCGTGTAAAGCGCTGCGCGAAGAGGGCTACCGCGTCATTCTGGTGAACTCTAACCCGGCCACCATCATGACCGACCCGGAAATGGCCGATGCTACCTACATCGAGCCGATTCACTGGGAAGTGGTGCGCAAGATCATTGAGAAAGAGCGTCCGGATGCGGTTCTGCCGACCATGGGCGGCCAGACGGCGCTGAACTGCGCGCTGGAGCTGGAGCGTCAGGGCGTGCTGGCCGAGTTCGGCGTGACCATGATTGGCGCGACCGCCGACGCGATTGATAAAGCGGAAGACCGTCGCCGTTTCGACGTGGCAATGAAGAAAATTGGCCTCGACACCGCGCGTTCCGGGATCGCACATACCATGGAAGAAGCGCTGGCGGTTGCCGCTGAAGTTGGCTTCCCGTGCATCATCCGTCCTTCCTTTACTATGGGCGGCACCGGCGGCGGTATCGCCTACAACCGCGAAGAGTTCGAAGAAATCTGCGAACGCGGTCTGGATCTCTCGCCGACGAATGAGCTGCTGATTGATGAGTCGCTGATTGGCTGGAAAGAGTACGAGATGGAAGTGGTGCGTGATAAAAACGACAACTGCATCATCGTCTGCTCTATTGAAAACTTCGACGCAATGGGCATCCACACCGGCGACTCCATCACCGTCGCGCCGGCACAGACCCTGACCGATAAAGAGTACCAAATCATGCGTAACGCCTCGATGGCGGTACTGCGTGAAATCGGCGTAGAGACCGGCGGTTCCAACGTTCAGTTCTCGGTGAACCCGAAAGATGGCCGCCTGATCGTTATCGAAATGAACCCGCGCGTCTCCCGCTCCTCGGCGCTGGCCTCGAAAGCCACCGGCTTCCCGATCGCTAAAGTGGCGGCGAAGCTGGCGGTCGGTTACACCCTTGATGAGCTGATGAACGATATCACCGGCGGCCGCACCCCGGCGTCGTTTGAGCCGTCCATCGACTACGTTGTGACCAAAATCCCACGCTTCAACTTTGAAAAATTCGTCGGCGCCAACGACCGTCTGACCACCCAGATGAAATCGGTGGGCGAAGTGATGGCGATTGGCCGCACCCAGCAGGAATCCCTGCAGAAAGCGCTGCGCGGCCTGGAAGTCGGCGCTACCGGCTTCGACCCGAAAGTGAGCCTCGATGATCCGGAAGCGCTGACCAAGATTCGCCGCGAACTGAAAGATGCTGGCGCTGAGCGTATCTGGTACATCGCTGACGCTTTCCGCGCGGGCCTCTCCGTTGATGGCGTATTCAACCTGACCAATATCGACCGCTGGTTCCTGGTGCAGATTGAAGAGCTGGTGCGTCTGGAGGAGAAAGTGGCTGAAGTCGGTATTACCGGCCTCGACGCCGACTTCCTGCGTCAGCTCAAGCGTAAAGGCTTTGCCGATGCGCGTCTGGCGAAGCTGGCTGGCGTGCGCGAAGCGGAAATCCGCAAGCTGCGCGACCAGTATGACCTGCACCCGGTCTACAAGCGCGTGGATACCTGCGCGGCGGAATTCGCTACCGATACCGCCTATATGTACTCCACCTATGAAGATGAGTGCGAAGCCAATCCGTCCGTTGACCGCGATAAAATCATGGTGCTCGGCGGCGGCCCGAACCGTATCGGCCAGGGCATCGAGTTTGACTACTGCTGCGTCCATGCCTCCCTGGCGCTGCGCGAAGACGGCTACGAGACCATTATGGTCAACTGTAACCCGGAAACCGTCTCTACCGATTACGACACCTCTGACCGCCTCTACTTTGAACCGGTGACGCTGGAAGACGTGCTGGAAATCGTGCGCATTGAGAAGCCGAAAGGCGTTATCGTGCAGTACGGCGGCCAGACGCCGCTGAAGCTGGCGCGCGCGCTGGAAGCCGCAGGCGTGCCGGTTATCGGCACCAGCCCGGATGCAATCGACCGTGCGGAAGACCGTGAGCGCTTCCAGCACGCGGTTGACCGCCTGAAGCTGAAGCAGCCGGCGAACGCCACCGTGACCGCGATCGAAATGGCGGTCGAGAAGGCGAAAGAGATTGGCTACCCGCTGGTGGTGCGCCCGTCCTACGTTCTCGGCGGCCGCGCGATGGAAATCGTCTACGACGAAATCGACCTGCGTCGCTACTTCCAGACCGCCGTCAGCGTCTCTAACGATGCGCCGGTGCTGCTGGACCGCTTCCTTGACGATGCGGTTGAAGTTGACGTCGATGCCATCTGCGACGGCGAAATGGTGCTGATTGGCGGCATCATGGAGCATATCGAGCAGGCGGGCGTACACTCCGGCGACTCCGCGTGTTCGCTGCCGGCCTACACCCTGAGCCAGGAAATTCAGGATGTGATGCGCGAGCAGGTGCAGAAGCTGGCCTTTGAGCTGCAGGTACGCGGTCTGATGAACGTGCAGTTTGCGGTCAAAAACAACGAAGTCTACCTGATTGAAGTCAACCCGCGCGCGGCGCGTACCGTCCCGTTTGTCTCGAAAGCCACCGGCGTACCGCTGGCGAAAGTCGCGGCGCGCGTGATGGCGGGCAAAACGCTGGCTCAGCAGGGCGTCACTAAAGAGATCATCCCGCCGTACTATTCGGTGAAAGAGGTGGTTCTGCCGTTTAACAAATTCCCGGGCGTTGACCCGCTGTTAGGGCCAGAAATGCGCTCTACCGGTGAAGTCATGGGCGTTGGCCGCACCTTCGCGGAAGCGTTCGCCAAGGCGCAGTTAGGCAGCAACTCGACGATGAAGAAACAGGGACGCGCGCTGCTCTCCGTACGCGAAGGCGACAAAGAGCGCGTGGTGGATCTGGCGGCAAAACTGCTGAAGTTTGGTTTCGAGCTGGATGCAACCCACGGTACCGCGATTGTGCTGGGCGAAGCCGGCATCAACCCGCGTCTGGTGAACAAGGTGCATGAAGGCCGTCCGCACATTCAGGACCGCATCAAGAATGGCGAATATACCTACATCATCAACACCACCGCAGGCCGTCAGGCGATTGAAGACTCCAAGCTGATTCGCCGCAGCGCCCTGCAGTACAAAGTGCACTACGACACCACGCTGAACGGCGGTTTCGCTACCGCAATGGCCCTCAATGCCAACGCGATAGAGAAAGTGACCTCGGTGCAGGAAATGCACGCGCAGATTAAAAAGTAATCTCATCTGCCAGTAAAAGCGCCTCCGGTGGCCAACGCCGGAGGCGCTTTTTTTTTGCGTTGCGATAAAGCGAAACGGGGGGAGAGGGTTCATCCTTAATGGAACAAAACCATTTCATGACGCACGCAAGGATAACGACATGGCGATACTTTTGTTTGATTGGGGCGGTACATCGATTAAATATGGCGTCTGGCAGCAGGGGGAGCTGAAGGACACCGCATCGGTTGAGACGCCTGATAGCTGGGAAGAGATGAAAAATCGGCTATTGGAACTTTATCAACAGTTTCAGTCGCGCTACGCCATTGATGGGATCTCAATTAGTGCTCCTGGGTGCGTGGATCCGCAGAGCGGGGTCATTAGCGGCCTGAGCGCCATTCCCTATATTCATCACTTTCCCATCGTCGAAGAGCTTTCCGGGCTGTTTTCACTGCCGGTATGCATTGAGAACGACGCCAACTCGGCGGGTATCGCCGAGGCGGCATTGGGCGCGGGCCGCGAGTATGACAGCGTACTGTTTGTGATTGCCGGTTCAGGTATCGGTGGCGCCATTGTCGACAATAAAGTCCTGCGCCACGGCAGCCATCGCTACGCCGGGGAATTTGGCATGATGACCCTGCACGAGGGGCAAACCTTTAGCGAACTGGCAACCGCCGTCGCTACGGCGCGTCGTTATGCCCGGCGCATGTCGCTGGCGGCTGACTCCGTCTCCGGAGAGGATGTCTTTAGCCTGGCTGAGGAGGGCGACAATATCGCGCAGCAGGAAGTGGCGCAGTTTTACCACTGGATGGCGATAGGCTTACTGAATTTGCAGGTGTGCTACGACCCAGACTGCCTGATTATCGGCGGCGGTATCTCCGCCAGCGATAAGATTTTTAACGGCATCAAGCAGCGCCTGAACGAGCTGGTGAATGAAAAAGATTTAGCAGAATTTTTACCGCAGGTGGTGCTATGCCAATACCGCAACGATGCTAACTTGATCGGCGCGGCGGTGAACTTCGAACAAAAACAGAGGGATCGGCGCTAACAGGCCACTTCGGAGAGTTCTGGTTTTCTCTCCCCGGACAGTCAGCTAGCCTAAAGTGGTTAGGGTGATAATGAATATGACTGAATAACGGGAGAGAAACACCATGTACAACAAGCCCCTCACCGCCGCTATTTTTGCCGCTGCTGCGCTTTTCACCGTGGCTGGCTGTTCATCTAATCAGTCGCTAAAAACCACCGATGGCAAAACTATTGTCACCGATGGCAAACCCCAGGTGGATGACGACACCGGTCTGGTGTCCTACAAAAACGCGGAAACCGGTCGTACCGAGCAGATCAATCGCGATCAGGTTAAATCGATGGATGAACTGGATAACTAAGCGTTATTCATGGCCCCGTATCGCGGGGTCACCCCTGCCTGAGCGATCCTCGCCCTGAATGAGAGATAAATCACACTTATCATTGTAAGCGATTCAATTAACTGTCTACACTCTTGCTGATTACAACAAGAGCTAACGCAGGCTAATCAATGATCCTCATAATTTATGCGCACCCTTATCCGCAGCACTCGCATGCGAATAAGCGGATGCTTGAGCAGGCAGGGACGCTTGACGGCGTAGAGATACGCTCCCTCTATCAGCTTTATCCTGACTTTAATATTGATATCGCCGCCGAGCAGGCGGCGCTGGCCCGTGCCGATCTGGTTATCTGGCAGCATCCGATGCAGTGGTACAGCGTGCCGCCGCTGCTCAAGCTGTGGATGGATAAAGTGCTGGCGCACGGCTGGGCATACGGTCACAACGGTATCGCGCTGCGCGGTAAATCGCTGATGTGGGCGGTTACTACCGGCGGCGGCGAAAGCCACTTTGATATTGGTTCCTTTCCCGGTTTCGACGTCCTGGCGCAGCCGCTGCAGGCGACAGCCCTCTACTGCGGCATGACATGGCTACCGCCGTTTGCGATGCATTGCACTTTTATCTGCGATGACGAAACCCTACAGGCGCAGGCGCGCCGCTATCGGCAACGCTTAATCGAATGGCAGGAGGCGCACAACCATGGATAGCCATACGCTGATACAGGCGCTCATCTATTTAGGCTCCGCCGCGCTGATCGTGCCGATTGCCGTACGTCTGGGCTTAGGGTCGGTGCTCGGCTACTTAATTGCCGGCTGCATTATTGGCCCGTGGGGGCTGCGGCTGGTCACCGACGCCGAGTCGATTCTGCACTTCGCGGAAATCGGCGTGGTGCTGATGCTTTTCGTTATCGGTCTTGAGCTCGATCCCCAGCGCCTGTGGAAACTTCGCGCTTCGGTGTTCGGCGGTGGGGCGCTGCAGATGGTCGTCTGCGGCGTGCTGATCGGCCTGTTCTGCATGTCCCTTGGTCTGCGCTGGCAGGTTGCCGAGCTGATTGGCATGACGCTGGCGCTCTCTTCAACGGCTATCGCTATGCAGGCGATGAACGAGCGTAACCTGACGGTCACCCAGCTGGGCCGGAGCGCCTTTGCGGTGCTGCTGTTCCAGGATATTGCGGCTATTCCTCTGGTGGCGATGATCCCGCTGCTGGCGGCGAGCGGCGGCTCGACAACGCTGGGCGCGTTTGCACTCTCGGCCCTGAAAGTGGCGGGTGCGCTGGCGCTGGTGGTGGTGCTTGGCCGCTATCTGACCCGGCCGATGCTGCGTTTTGTTGCGCGCTCCGGCCTGCGTGAAGTCTTCAGCGCCGTGGCTCTGTTCCTGGTGTTTGGCTTCGGGCTGCTGCTGGAAGAGGTTGGGCTGTCGATGGCGATGGGGGCATTCCTGGCCGGGGTGCTGCTGGCGAGCTCGGAGTACCGCCACGCTCTCGAAAGCGATATTGAACCGTTTAAGGGGCTGCTGCTGGGGCTGTTTTTTATCGGCGTCGGGATGTCTATCGACTTCGGTACTCTGGTGACTCATCCGCTGCGGATCCTGATTTTGCTGGTGGGATTTCTGGTGATTAAATCCCTGATGCTGTGGTTGATCGCCAAGCCGTTAGGCGTACCTCGCGCGCAGCGCCGTTGGTTTGCGGTGCTGCTGGGGCAGGGGAGTGAATTTGCCTTTGTGGTCTTCGGCGCGGCGCAGATGGCCGATGTCCTGGACGGCGAATGGGCGAAGGCGCTGACTCTGGCGGTGGCGCTATCGATGGCTGCCACGCCAATCCTGCTGGTGTTGCTGACCCGTCTGGAGAAATCCACCAGCGGTCAGGAGCGCGAGGCGGATGAAATTGACGAAGAGCAGCCGCGGGTAATTATTGCCGGCTTTGGCCGCTACGGGCAGATTGCCGGCCGCGTGCTGCTCTCCAGCGGCGTGAAGATGGTGATTCTCGATCACGATCCTGACCACGTCGATACCCTGCGTAAGTTTGATATGAAGGTGTTCTACGGCGATGCGACGCGGGTTGACCTGCTGGAGTCGGCGGGGGCGGAAAAAGCGGAAGTGCTGATTAACGCCATCGACGATCCGCAGACAAACCTGCAGCTGGCGGAGCTGGCAAAAGAGCATTTCCCGCATCTGCAGATCATCTCCCGCGCCCGCGATGTCGATCATTACATTAAGCTGCGCCAGGCAGGCGTTGAGGCGCCGGAGCGTGAAACCTTTGAAGCGGCGCTGAAGTCCGGGCGTATGACGCTTGAGGCGCTGGGCCTGGGAGCCTACGAGGCCCGCGAGCGCGCCGATCTGTTCCGCCGTTTCAACCTGCAAATGGTCGAAGAGATGGTGGCCATGGCGGAAAACGATGCGGCCTCCCGGGTGGCGGTATTCAAGCGCACCAGCGATATGCTGACCGGAATAATCAACGAAGACCGCAACCATTTATCGCTGGTTCAGCGTCATGGCTGGCAAGGAACGGAAGAGGGGAGGCATACCGGTGATATCGCTGATGAGCCGGAAAATAAACCCCCGGCATAAGGGGGAATTCAGGGTGTTACGTTAGCTTTACAAGTAACATTTTGTTTTCAATTTAAATCCTGTCTGGCGGCTCACGGGGCTTACGTGGGCTCGCCAGCAAATCTTAAAATTTTCTGATTCTTTACTCTCCGCCCAGTCGACGAAGTATTACGCTTTCCGTATAGTGGCGGCAATTTTTTGCATTCGGGAATTATTCAATGATCAGTCTGATTGCGGCGTTAGCGGTAGATCGCGTCATTGGTATGGAAAATGCCATGCCGTGGAATCTGCCTGCCGATCTCGCCTGGTTTAAGCGCAATACCTTAAACAAACCGGTAGTGATGGGGCGTCTCACCTGGGAATCTATCGGTCGCCCGTTACCGGGGCGTAAAAATATCGTTATTAGCAGCCAGCCCGGCACCGACGATCGCGTGCAGTGGGTGAAGTCGGTCGATGAAGCCATCGCCGCCTGCGGCGACGTCGAAGAGATGATGGTGATCGGCGGCGGACGCGTTTATGAGCAGTTCCTGCCAAAAGCGCAAAAGCTTTATCTGACCCATATTGATGCGGAAGTGGAAGGGGATACCCACTTCCCGGATTACGATCCGGACGAGTGGGAGTCGGTATTCAGCGAGTTCCACGATGCTGATGCGCAGAATTCCCATAGTTACTGCTTCGAGATTCTGGAGCGCCGCTAAGGTTTTCCCCGGTGGCGTTCGCTCACCGGGGTGACTCTCTTCAGGAGGCGATCGCCTCGCCTTCATCAAGATTGCTCTGCCGGTTCGATCGCTGCGTGAAGTACGTTTTATCTTCCCAGCGCAGGCAGGTCAGATCGCCGCCCCAGCAGCAGCCGGTATCCAGCGCGTAAATCCCTTCCGGCGTGCCTTTTCCTTCCAGCGAAGCCCAGTGACCGAAGGCGATGCTGTATTCGCTGGCCACCGGGCCGGGAATCGCAAACCACGGCTTGAGCGGCGCGGGCGCGTTTTCCGGCGCCTCTTTGGCATACATATCCAGCTGGCCGTTCGGAAAGCAGTAGCGCATGCGGGTAAAAGCGTTAGAGATAAAGCGCAGGCGCGCCAGTCCGCTCAGTTCGTTGCTCCAGTTGTTCGGCATGTCGCCGTACATCGCATCGAGGAAGAACGGATAGGAGTCGCTGGCAAGCACGGCTTCCACGTCGCGTGCGCACTGTTTAGCGGTTTCCAGATCCCACTGCGGCGTGATCCCGGCGTGGGCCATAACCAGCTTTTTCTCTTCATCGATTTGCATCATCGGCTGACGACGCAGCCAGTTGAGCAGATCGTCGGCGTCCGGCGCCTCAAGCAGCGATTTCAGCCGATCTTTGGGTTTATTGCGGCTAATGCCCGCAAAGACCGCCAGCAGGTGCAGGTCATGATTACCCAGCACGATGCGTACGCTGTCGCCAAGCTGTTTCACTAAACGCAGTACTTCGAGCGAACCGGGGCCGCGCGCGACCAGGTCGCCCGTCAGCCACAGCGTATCAGTCTCAGGGTTAAACTCCACCTGCTCTAATAGTGCGATCAGTTCATCGTAGCAACCGTGAACGTCGCCAATAAGGTATGTAGACATTGTTTTAATGGATGAGAGTGGGTACTGCGAGACGGAAAACAGGGATTTCAATAGTGAACGGCGCGCCGTTCACATCGATCATCTCATAATGTCCCTGCATGGTGCCCAGCGGCGTTTCAATGACCGCGCCGCTGGTATATTGGTATTCACCGCCGGCCGGAATATGCGGCTGCTCGCCGACAACGCCTTCCCCCTGGACTTCGGTCTCACGACCGTGCCCATTGGTGATAAGCCAGTAGCGGCCAAGAAGCTGAACCTGAGTCCGCCCCAGATTGCGAATGGTGACGGTATAAGCGAAGACGTAGCGTTCTTCTTGCGGAGAAGATTGCGATTCGATATAGACGCTTTGCACCTGTACACAAACTCGGGGCGAATTAATCATGGTTAGCTCTCCTTGGTGGGCGCGTTCTCAGATAACCAGTTAGCTAGCTGACAGTACTGCGCCACGGAAATATTCTCTGCGCGCTTCGCCGGGTCAATGCCCAGCTCGGTCAGAACTTCAACGCTGAACAGATTGCCCAGACTGTTGCGGATCGTTTTCCGACGCTGGTTAAATGCTTCTGTCGTGATGCGGCTCAGCACGCGCACATCTTTAACGGGATACGGCAGCGTGCGGTAAGGCACCAGGCGCACCACGGCGGAATCAACTTTAGGCGGCGGCGTAAAGGCGCTCGGCGGAACTTCAAGCACCGGGATAATCTGGCAGTAGTACTGCGCCATGACGCTTAGTCGACCATACGCCTTACTGTTCGGCCCGGCAACCAGACGATTGACCACCTCTTTTTGCAGCATAAAGTGCATATCGGCAATGGCATCAGTATAGCTGAACAGATGGAACATCAGCGGGGTCGAGATGTTGTACGGCAGGTTGCCGAATACGCGCAGCGGTTGGCCCATGTTCTGCGACAGCTCGCCGAAGTTCATGGTCATCGCATCCTGCTGATAAATCGTCAGCTTTGGTCCGAGGAACGGATGCGTTTGCAGACGAGCGGCCAGGTCGCGGTCCAGCTCGATAACGGTGAGCTGGTCGAGGCGTTCACCGACCGGTTCGGTCAGCGCGGCGAGGCCGGGGCCGATTTCAACAATCGCCTGGCCTTTCTGTGGATTGATGGCCGAGACAATGCTGTCGATCACAAACCGATCGTTGAGAAAGTTTTGCCCGAAGCGTTTACGGGCTAAGTGGCCCTGATGGACTCGATTATTCATTGAGTATTAACAATCATTTTAATGGCGAGATTAAGCGCCGTGATAAAACTGCCGACTTCCGCTTTCCCCTGGCCCGCAAGTTCAAGCGCGGTGCCGTGGTCAACGGAAGTGCGAATAAATGGTAAACCGAGCGTAATATTCACGCCGCGGCCAAAGCCCTGGTATTTTAGCACGGGCAGGCCCTGATCGTGATACATCGCGAGTACCGCATCGGCATGGTCGAGATATTTCGGCTGAAACAGGGTATCCGCCGGCAGCGGGCCGTTGAGATTCATCCCCTTCGCGCGCATCTCTTCCAGCACCGGAATAATGGTATCAATCTCTTCCGTACCCATATGGCCGCCTTCGCCCGCGTGCGGGTTCAGGCCGCAAACCAGCACGTGCGGATTATTGATGCCAAATTTGGTGCGCAGATCGTGATGCAGAATGGTGATGATTTCCCGCAGCAGCTCGGGGGTAATCGCATCGCTTATTGCTTTAAGCGGCAGGTGAGTGGTCACCAGCGCCACGCGCAGCGCTTCGGTCGCCAGCATCATCACCACTTTACTGGCCTGCGAGCGCTCTTCAAAGAACTCGGTATGACCGGTAAAGGCGATCCCCGCATCGTTGATAATACCCTTGTGCACCGGCCCGGTAATCAGCGCGGCGAATTCGCCGTTCAGACAGCCATCACAGGCGCGGGCCAGCGTTTCCACCACATAGCTGCCGTTGCTGACGTTGAGCACGCCTGGCTCAACCGGCGCATTGAGAGCGACGGGAAGAAGCGTCAGGGTGCCTGCGCGCTGCGGCGTAGCGGGAACGGTAGGGTCATAAGGCAGAAGCGATAAAGGAAGACCGAGCAGGCTTGCCCGGTCGGATAACAGAGCGCCATCGGCGCAAATCACCAGCTCGACCGGCCAGTCGCGCTGTGCAAGCTGCACAACGAGGTCGGGGCCAATCCCGGCAGGTTCGCCGGGAGTGATAACAACTCGATTCATACACTTCATCCTTCAGGCGTTCTCTTACTGGCTGCGCTTCGTCGCCCCAGTCAGAGACCAGGGCGATTCGCCGAGCCGCCTCGATACACCCTGAGTGATGTTGTGTATGAGGCTAATGCGATTAGTTGCTCAGTACCTTAACGTAGGCGCTGGCGCGCTGTTCCTGCATCCAGGTCGCCGCTTCTTCAGAGAATTTACGGTTCATCAGCATGCGGTAAGCGCGATCTTTCTGCGCGGCGTCGGTTCTGTCGACGTTGCGGGTATCCAGCAGCTCAATCAGGTGCCAGCCGAAGGATGAGTGAACCGGTGCGCTGGTCTGGCCTTTATTGAGGCGCAGAATAGCGTCGCGGAAGGCCGGATCGAAGATATCCGGCGTTGCCCAGCCTAAATCACCGCCCTGGTTTGCCGAACCCGGATCTTCAGAGAACTCTTTTGCCGCTTTAGCAAATGTGGTTTTGCCGCTCTTAATGTCAGCCGCAATTTGCTCCAGCTTTGCCCGGGCCTGATTGTCATTCATGATCGGCGACGGTTTCAGCAGGATGTGGCGGGCGTGAACTTCAGTCACGGAGATATTCTGGCTGCCGCCGCGCATATCGTTGATTTTCAGGATATGGAAGCCAACGCCGGAACGTACCGGACCAACGATATCGCCTTTCTTAGCCGTGCTCAGCGCCTGGGCGAAGATGCCCGGCAGTTCCTGAATACGACCCCAGCCCATCTGGCCGCCTTTCAGCGCCTGCTGGTCGGCTGAGTAGGTGATCGCCAGTTTGCCGAAATCCGCGCCGCTGCGCGCCTGCTGAACCACCGAGTTGGCCTGGTCCTGAGCTTCTGCCACCTGCTCGGAAGTGGGGTTTTCCGGCAGCGGGATCAGAATGTGGCTGAGGTTGAGTTCGGTGCTGGCGTCGTTCTGATCGCCAATCTGCTTCGCCAGGGTTTCAACTTCCTGCGGCAGAACGGTAATACGGCGACGTACTTCGTTGTTACGCACTTCCGAAATCAGCATCTCTTTGCGGATCTGATTACGATAGGTGTTGTAGTTAATACCGTCATAGGCCAGACGGCTGCGCATCTGATCCATGGTCATGTTGTTCTGTTTGGCGATGTTGGCGATAGCCTGGTCCAGCTGATCGTCAGAGATCTTCACGCCCATTTTCTGACCCATCTGCAGGACAATCTGGTCCATGATCAGACGCTCAAGGATCTGATGACGCAGGGTGGCGTCATCCGGCAGCTGCTGCCCGGCCTGGCCGGCGTTAAGTTTTACCGATTGCATCAAGCCATCGACGTCGCTTTCCAGAACAACGCCATTATTGACGACAGCCGCTACTTTATCGACAACCTGTGGGGCAGCGAAACTGGTATTCGCGATCATGGCGATACCGAGAAGCAGCGTTTTCCAGTTCTTCATACTTTTTCCATTTCAATTAACCGCAATTGCGGATTACGTTTAAACCAGCCACATCACAGGGAGCTCTGGTACGGTAAAATGTTCGAACGCAGCATCTGCTGGGTGCCGAGACCGTAATTGGAGCTCAGGCCGCGCAGCTCAATGTTAAAGCCGAAGGTATTGTCGTATTTGCTTTCGCTGCTGCTGTTATCCCAGCCGTTGATCTTACGTTCATAGCCAACGCGGATAGCGTAGCAGCAGGAGCTATACTGCACCCCTAACATCTGGTTCGCTGACTTTCTGGTATTCGTATCGTAGTAATACGCGCCGACGACTGCCCAACGATCGACGATTGGCCAGCTGGCGGTCATTCCCACCTGCGAAATACCATCTTTATACTGCTTAGCGGTGGAATACGAAGGCAGAGTCGCCTGAATGTATTCCGGACTTGCATAACGATAGTTAAGTTGTACTAAACGGTTTTCGTCGCGACGGTATTCCACGGTTCCGCTGCTGGTCGCGACGTTATCCAGACGCGTATCGTACTGAATTCCCCCGCGTAAACCCCAGTCGTCGGTAATGCGCCAGTAGGTATCCCCGGCCCATACCAGTGAACCTCGCGTGTCGTTGTTCTCCCAGTTGATGTTGTCGTCACCGGTACGTGCTTCGGTGAAATAGTAGATTTGACCAACGGAAATATTAAAACGTTCAACTGCGGCGGCATCATAAACGCGAGATGTGATGCCGGTGGAGACCTGGTTGGCGGACGCAATACGGTCCAGACCGCTGTAGGTGCGGTCGCGGAACAGGCCGCTGTAGTCTGATTGCAACAGCGTTGAGTCGTAGCTGCCGATCTTACTCTGGTCACGATACGGGATATACAGATACTGCATGCGCGGTTCAAGCGTCTGGGTATAGTTCTCTTGCATATCGCGCTCGAAAACCATTTTGCCGTCGACTTTAAACTGCGGCATGACGCGGTTAACGGAGTCTTTATAGTCAGTGCCGTTGGTCGCGTTGTAGCTATCAAGGTTGCTTTGCTGGTAATGGGTGGCCAGCAGTTTTGCCTCAGTATTGATGCTTCCCCAGCCGTTAGACAGCGGCAGGTTGATGGTTGGCTCAAGGTGAAGACGCGTTGCTTCCGGCATTTTGCTGTTCGAGTTAACAAAATGCACCGCCTGGCCATAAAGATGCGTATCAAACGGGCCGACGTCGTTCTGGTAGTAGTTCACGTCCAGCTGCGGCTCGGCGGAATAGGCATTGCTTGAGTCGCGGTCAAAGACCTGGAACTGCTTGGTCGATACGGTGGCGTCGAAGTTCTGATTTGCGTAGCCGGCGCTGAGTTTCTGCGTGGCGTAGCCATCGGTACTGGAACCGTATTTGGAGCTGAAATCGTTAAAGTAGTCCGGGTCGCTGACTTTGGTGTAGTCGGCGTTGAAACGCCACACCTGGTCTACGACGCCTGAATGGTTCCAGTAGAACAGCCAGCGGCGGCTGTTGCTGTCGTTCGAATGATCGTCATGATAAATTTTATCCGACGGCAGGTAGTCGAACTCAAATAAACCGGTCCCTGCTTTGGTCAGATAGCGGAATTCGTTTTCCCACATCACGCCGCCGCG
This sequence comes from Klebsiella sp. S69, assembly GCF_016516145.1. NCBI lineage: Bacteria > Pseudomonadati > Pseudomonadota > Gammaproteobacteria > Enterobacterales > Enterobacteriaceae > Klebsiella > Klebsiella sp. S69. Next base: position 23,115 of record NZ_JACVUU010000005.1, read on the forward strand.
CTTGCTCATATAGTGCGGGGTCAGGGTGGCGTCAAAGTTAGGCGCGATATTCCAGTAGTAAGGGAGATAGAACTCCGCGCCGTTTTTGGTGCTGTATTTAGCGTTGGGGATCAGGAAACCTGAACGGCGCTTATCGCCCACCGGCAGCTGCAGGTAGGGACTATAAAAAATCGGCACTGAACCGAGCTTAAAGCGCGCGTTCCAGATCTCAGCCACCTGCTCTTCGCGGTCGTGGATAACTTCGCTGCCGACCACGCTCCAGGTGTCAGAGCCCGGCAGACAGGAGGTAAAGCTGCCGTTTTCCAGAATGGTGTAGCGGTTTTCACCGCGCTGCTTCATCAGGTCAGCGGTACCGCGCCCCTGACGGCCTACCATTTGGTAATCGCCCTGCCAGACGTTGGTATCTTTGGTGTTGAGATTCGACCAGGCCTTCGGCCCTTTGAGGATCACCTGATTATCGTCATAGTGCACGTTGCCGAGGGCATCAACCGTCCGCACCGGCTGCGGCTGGCCTTCCGCCTGCTGCTGGTGGAGCTGGACCTCATCGGCCTGCAGCCGGCTGTTTCCCTGATTAATATCGACGTTGCCGGTAAATACGGCGTTATCAGGGTAGTTGCCTTTCGCATGATCGGCATCGATCGTCACCGGCAGGTCGTTGGGTTTCCCTTCGACCAAAGGACGATTGTAGCTTGGGACGCCAAGCATACACTGCGTGGCGAGATCGGCAGCGAGGCCCTGTTGGCTATACAAGGCGCTGGCGATCATGGTGGCCAGGAGGCTGGGAATACGTTTTTTCATACGTTGTATTTGTTGTTCCGTCATCGTGTGGCAGCGGCTTGCAAACGGTCAGAGCCTAACTTACTCGTCTAAATCGCGCTAGTGTTAATCCTGCCCGTTTCGAACCCGAGCGTTAGGCACCGTGTAGAATGACGAGTATGATAAAGCAAATTATAGGCTATGTCCCACAATTGACCGAGGCGTAAACGCTTTGTAACGTGCGGTCAGATATAGCTTAACTGGCGGCAGAGAGATTGGGGAGTCTATGCAGTATTTGGGTAAAATAATTGGCGTTGCGGTTGCGTTGATGATGGGCGGCGGCTTTTGGGGCGTGGTACTGGGCTTTTTAATCGGGCATATGTTTGACCGCGCGCGCAGCCGCCGGCTGAACGTCTTTGCCAACCAGCAGGAGCGCCAGTCGCTGTTCTTCTCGACGACGTTTGAAGTGATGGGGCACCTGACTAAATCTAAAGGGCGCGTCACCGAAGCCGATATCCACGTCGCCAATTTGCTGATGGATCGCATGAATCTTCATGGCGAAGCGCGGACGGCGGCACAGCACGCGTTTCGGGTAGGGAAATCAGATGATTATCCGCTGCGTGAGAAAATGCGCCAGCTGCGCAGCGTCTGTTTTGGCCGCTTTGATTTAATTCGGATGTTTCTGGAAATTCAGCTGCAGGCGGCTTTTGCCGATGGCGATCTGCATCCCAACGAGCGTGAAGTGCTGTTTGTGATTGCCGATGAGCTGGGCATCTCCCGCGCTCAGTTTGAGCAGTTCCTGCGCATGATGCAGGGCGGGGCGCAGTTCGGCGGCGGGTCGCAGCAGCAATCTTACGGCCAGCGCGGCGGCAACGCCGGCTGGCAGCAGGCGCAGCGCGGGCCCACTCTGGAAGATGCCTGCAATGTGCTGGGGGTAAAACCGACTGATGATGCCGCCACCGTCAAGCGCGCCTATCGTAAGCTGATGAGCGAGCACCATCCGGATAAGCTGGTGGCGAAAGGGCTACCGCCGGAAATGATGGAGATGGCTAAGCAGAAAGCGCAGGAGATCCAGAAAGCCTGGGAGCTGATCAAAGAACAGCGCGGCTTCTGAACGACCGGCCTCTCCCGGGCGGGGGAGGCGTCACTATGGGCTGGCGGCGCGGCGGTACATACGCCGCGGATGGCCAATCTTGCCGTACAGCATTTCCACCTCCAGAAAGCCGATTTCCACGCAGTGCTCCAGATAGCGACGAGCAGTGGTTTTGCTCAATCCAGCCTCGCTCACCACGTCATCGACCGAAAAGCAGCGTTCTTGATCGCCGGTAAACAGATTTTGCACCAGCGCCAGCGTTTTTTCTTCAATCCCTTTACTACCGCTATCGGCACGATAGTTTTTGGCCTGTAGCTGATACAGCGAATCCACGTTCTGCTGGTCGACAATCTTCCACTCGCGCTGCTGATCGTAAAACTGCACAAACCGTTCAAGGGACTGGCTCAGGCGCTTCCATGACACCGGCTTAAGAATGTAGTCGAAGGCGCCGTTGCGGATTGCCAGACTACAGGTTTCCATATCGCTGGCGGCGGTGATAAAGATCACCGAACAGTTAGCCTGGGCCATGATCGGGTCGTTCATCAGCGTGACCCCTTTGCCGTCCGGCAGATAATTATCCAGCAGCACCAGCTGGGGCGGCCTGGCGTTGAGTCTCTGCCGCGCCTGGGCGAGGGAGGCCGCCATGCCTGCCAGCCGCATGCGCGGGTGTTTTTGAATAAGCTCGGCGTGCAGCCGCGCCAGTTCGCTTTCATCTTCGATGATCAGAACATCGACCAGGTCATGATGCATAGTGCGTCTCTTCTTGCGGATGGGCTGGCCCGCTGGCGGGGATAAACAGCGTAAAAATCGCGCCGCGCGGGGCGTTGTCGGCCACTTCAATTGTGCCGCCTGCCTGGGTAACGTAGCGCTCAATAAGATACAGGCCAATACCGTGATCGCCGCGGGTTTTGGTGGTGACGCCGCGCTCAAAAATATGCTCGCGGATCTCCGGACGAATACCGACGCCGCGGTCGGCGACTTCAATCATTAATTCCCGGGCGTTGAGCTGAATCAGAATCTCGACCGGTTCGTGCGGCAGTTCGGCGCGCTGGGTAGCCTCGATAGCGTTATCCAGCAGATTACCGATGATAGAGATAAGCTCGGACTCCATCAATGACGGCAGCGGACGGTCAATGCGGCAGGCCGGGTCAAAGCTCAGTTCAACCCCTTTTTCCCGCGCGCGGGCGGCTTTGCCCAGCAGCAGACCGCACAGCGTCGGCGAATTAAAGTGCGATGAGATAAAGTCCAGCAGCTCCTGGGCATGCTCCGACTGCGCCTGAATGTAGCGAATCGCCTCATCATAGTGGCCCATATGCAGCAGGCCGGAAAGGGTGGTCATACGGTTCAGCTGTTCATGGCGCATGATGCGCAGATTATCAACGTAGCGCTTCACCTGGCTGAGCTGGGCGCTCAGCGAGTTGATTTCGTCGCGGTCGCGGAAAGTGATCACCCAGCCCTGCAGTTCACTCTCCAGCAGGATACGCACCCGGCTGGCGAGAACGGTCAGCTGATTAAAGCGGCACAGCTCGTCGTGGGTATCGTTTTCGAGCATCTCCCCGCTGGCGAAAAACGGCTGCGGCGTAATGACGCTATCGATAGACTTACCGCGCAGCTGATGCGCCGGCTGGCTCAGTCCGAGCAGGCTGCGGGCGGCATGATTTATCACTTCGATACGCCGGTGATGGTCAATTACGATCACCCCTTCGTATATCGACTCCATCATCGCCTTTTGCTGGCGCACCAGCAGGCCGATTTCCCGCGGCTCCAGCGAGAAAATTTGCTTCTTAATGCTGCGGGTGAAGTACCAGGAGAAGATAAACAGCGCAATCAACAGCAGCACCGCGGCGACAAAGATATTGATGACTTTTTCCAGCGTGATGCTGTCGAGATAGCTGGTGAGGTAGCCGACGGAAACAATACCGATGACCCGGCCCGCATCGTCGAAAATCGGCGCTTTGCTGCGCAGGGAAATCCCCAGTCCCCCTTTGCGGATGGTGGTGGCGCTTTTCCCCTCCAGCACCGGCTGGTTATCGCCGCCAACCAGCCGCGTGCCGACCCATTCCGGGTGGACCGAATGAAACAGATGCACGCCTCGCCTGTCGCCAATGACAATAAAGCTGGCGTCGCTGTGGGCGGCGATATTTTGCATAAAAGGTTTTATCGCCAGCGCGTCTTCACGCGCGACCTGTTGGCGTAAATCCGGCATCAGGGCAATTTCTTGCGCCTGTATTTTCGCGCGGGCGCTCATTTCCTGATAGAGCTGACGGCTGGCGTCAAAATAGTAATACACGCCCAGCAGCGCGAAAAGCACTGAGAAAAAAGCGACCAGTGAAATGAACAGCTTAAATTGAAATGAAACCTTCATAATTCTATTGCACCGTATCAGGGATGCGGCACTGTATCATCTTTGGCCATACCGACATCGTGGCTGAGGGAAAACGGTGACCCCCTTCGCAGGCGTCCGGAAACCACAATTATCTGCTGGCGCGGAATTTATCAAGGTTAATCAGGCGCTGGATTTAAAAACCTTAAAAACCACGACCATAAATCAGAGCGGTTTCACAATAATAATAGAAACCATAAAAACCATAGTGACCATTAAAACTTCTTTTTTAATCTGCCGATCCTCACATTAACTCTGCGGATGGCCCTCTAACCTGAAAAATAATAATAACCAGAGGGCTTAATTATGAGCACCACAGACAATGCATTCTCTGCAACCATCGACCCTATCAATACCCCGAAAGCGCCGCTTAAGCAGCGCTGGTGGCATATCCTCGATAACTGGAAAGTCGGTATTATCCCGCTGCCGCTCTTTCTGCTGGCCGGCGGCCTGATTGCCCTGGACTGTTTAGGCGGCAAGCTGCCGAGCGATATCGTCGTGATGGTGGCGACGCTGGCCTTTTTCGGCTTTGCCTGCGGTGAATTCGGCAAACGCCTGCCGGTTCTGGGTAAGCTTGGCGCAGCGGCCATCTGCGCGACTTTTATTCCTTCTGCGCTGGTTCATTACGGCCTGCTGCCGGAGGTGGTGGTGGAATCGACCACCAAATTCTATAAGTCGACCAACATTCTTTATCTTTATATCTGCTGCATTATCGTCGGCAGCATTATGAGCATGAACCGCACCACGCTGATTCAGGGCTTTCTGCGGATTTTCTTCCCGATGCTGTGCGGAGAAATCGTCGGCATGGTCGTTGGCGTCGGCGTCGGTACCGCGCTGGGGCTGGAGCCGTTCCAGGTATTCTTCTTTATCGTCCTGCCGATCATGGCCGGCGGCGTCGGCGAGGGAGCGATCCCGCTGTCGATTGGCTACGCCGCGCTGATGCATATGGATCAGGGCGTGGCGCTTGGGCGCGTGCTGCCGATGGTGATGCTGGGCAGCCTGACGGCGATTGTTATCTCCGGCTGTTTAAATCAGCTGGGCAAGCGTTTTCCGCATTTGACCGGTGAGGGACAGCTGATGCCGAACCGCCGCAACGAGACGCATCGCGAAACGCCCGTCGAGGGCAAAATGGACGTAACGACGCTGGCCTCCGGCGCGCTGCTGGCGGTGCTGCTCTATATGCTGGGCATGCTGGGGCAGAAGACCATCGGCCTGCCCGCGCCGGTGGGCATGCTGTTCCTCGCGGTGCTGCTGAAGCTGGTGAACGGCGTCTCTCCGCGCCTGCAGGAGGGATCGAAGATGGTGTATAAGTTCTTCCGCACGGCGGTCACCTATCCGATTCTGTTTGCCGTCGGCGTGGCGATCACCCCGTGGCAGGAGCTGGTCAACGCGTTTACCGTAACCAATTTGCTGGTGATTATCAGCACCGTAACGGCGCTGGTGGCGACCGGTTTCCTGGTCGGCAAAAAGATTGGCATGTACCCGATTGACGTGGCGATTGTCTCCTGCTGCCAGAGCGGTCAGGGCGGTACCGGCGACGTGGCGATACTGACCTCCGGCAACCGCATGAACCTGATGCCGTTCGCGCAGATCGCAACCAGGATCGGCGGCGCGATTAATGTTTCGCTGGGTCTGCTGTTCCTCAGTCACTTTCTGGCCTGATTTAACTTTTTTATAACCGCTAAGTCTGCTTTTTCGTGCTAAATGGCGCAGAAAATATCTGCGCCCCGTCTCCAAAACAGGGATCGTTTAGCGATACAATCAGCGCCATTATTCGCGACTGCGACGGCAGCCTGTCCGCTGCCTGTAATTGAGTGAGGAGAGAAACAAATGTCAGTGGATACTCTCGCCCGTGAGGGCGTAAGCATGGAAGCGCTGCTGGCGGCGAAAGAGCAGCGCGCCGCGCGCCAGGCCGACTGGTTAGCCCATTATCAGCGGCCGGTGATTTCGCTGACCCTGGTGACCCCGGGCGCGGTGAAAGACAGCATTCGCTACCGTAATATGATGGGCGTAGCGCTGCAGGCCTGCGATCAGATGCTGTGGAAACACCGCTGGCAGACGCTGGATCGCCAGGTGCTGTGGCTGCCGACCGGGCCGGAAGCGCTGTGGTGCGTCGATCACGCCGCCAGTGAAATCAAAGCCTTCTGTACCGATCTTGAGCATACCCATCCGCTGGGCCGCCTGTGGGATATCGACGTTATTTGCCCGAAAGATGGCCTGGTTGGCCGTGAGTCAATGGGGGAAAACCAGCGCCGCTGCCTGCTGTGCGATGAACCTGCGCACGCCTGCGCGCGCAGCCGCCGTCATGACACCGGGGAGGTTGTCGCCCGCGTTGAGCAGATGATTGATGCGTGGTTTGCCCGCGACTAACGCCGGTGTTCCGCTGCGATGATGAGCGAAGAATTGCCCGGGTATGCCGCTGGCGGCAAGACCCGGGACAGATTTGAACGATCAGAAGTCGATCGGCGCGCGGAACGTCATCGTATTACCGAATGACGGATGGGTGATGGTCAGGGTTTCAGCGTGCAGCAGCAGACGCGGCGCCATGGCCAGCGCTTCCGGCGACGCATAAAAGCGGTCGCCAAGAATCGGATGGCCCAGCGCCAGCATATGCACGCGCAGCTGATGCGAACGTCCGGTAATCGGCTTCAGGCGCACGCGGGCGGTGTTGTCCGTCGCGAACTCCAGCACTTCATACTCGGTTTGCGCCGCTTTGCCGGTTTCGTAACACACCTTCTGCTTTGGCCGGTTCGGCCAGTCGCAAATCAGCGGTAAATCCACCAGACCCTCGGCTTTTTCCGGATGCCCCCAGACGCGGGCGACGTACTGCTTTTTCGGCTCGCGTTCGCGGAACTGCCGCTTAAGCTCGCGCTCTGCCGCTTTGGTCAGGGCTACCACAATCACGCCGCTGGTCGCCATATCCAGCCGGTGCACCGACTCGGCCTGCGGGAAATCGCGCTGAATGCGCGTCATCACGCTGTCCTTGTGCTCAGCCAGCCGGCCCGGTACGGACAACAGGCCGCTTGGCTTGTTGACCACCATAATGTGCTCATCCTGGTAGAGGATAACCAGCCAGGGATCCTGCGGCGGATTGTAGTTTTCCATCGCCATATTCGCGTTCCGTTACTGGTGGGTGACCACGATTAAGCGCAGCGCATCCAGGCGCCAGCCCGCCTGCGCCAGCGCGTCCATGACCTGCTGACGGTTGCTCTCGATAGCCGCCAGTTCATCATCGCGGATGTTCGGGTTAACGGCGCGCAGCGCTTCAAGGCGCGACAGTTCGGCCGACAGCTTATCGTCGGCTTCTTGACGCGCGGCGTCGATCAGGGCCTGGGCCGCTTTGGCCACCTGGCCTTCGCCCTGCTGCAAAATGGCGTGGACGTCCTGCTGGACGGCGTTGACCAGCTTGCTGCCGGTGTGGCGGTTTACCGCGCTCAGCTGACGGTTAAAGCTTTCGAACTCCACCTGACCGGCAAGGTTGTTGCCGTTTTTGTCGAGCAGCATGCGCACTGGCGTCGGCGGCAGGAAGCGGTTGAGCTGCAGATGCTTCGGCGCCTGGGCCTCAACGACGTAAATCAGCTCCAGCAGCAGGGTACCTACCGGCAGCGCTTTGTTCTTCAGCAGCGAGATGGTGCTGCTGCCGGTATCGCCGGAGAGGATCAGATCCAGACCGTTGATAATCAGCGGATGCTCCCAGGTGATGAACTGCGCGTCTTCGCGGGACAGGGCGACGTCACGCTCAAAGGTAATGGTGCAGCCATCTTCCGGCAGGCCAGGGAAGTCCGGTACCAGCATATGGTCGGAGGGGGTCAGGACAATCAGGTTTTCACCACGGTCGTCCTGGTTGATGCCGACAATATCGAACAGGTTCATGGAGAAAGCGATCAGGCTGGTGTCGTCATCCTGTTCTTCAATGCTTTCCGCAAGCTGCTGGGCTTTTTCTCCGCCGTTAGAGTGGATCTCCAGCAGACGATCGCGGCCCTGTTCCAGCTGCGCTTTCAGCGCTTCATGCTGCTGGCGGCAGGCTTTGATCAGGTCGTCGAAGCCGTCGGTATTTTCCGGCGCGGCGAGATAGTTAATCAGTTCATTATGCACGCTGTCGTAAACGGTACGGCCGGTCGGGCAGGTGTGCTCGAACGCGTCCAGACCTTCGTGATACCAGCGCACCAGCACCGACTGGGCGGTTCTTTCCAGATACGGAACGTGGATCTGAATATCGTGGGCCTGGCCGATACGGTCAAGACGACCGATACGCTGCTCCAGCAGATCCGGGTTGAACGGCAGGTCGAACATCACCAGGTTGCTGGCGAACTGGAAGTTGCGGCCTTCCGAGCCGATTTCAGAACACAGCAGCACCTGAGCGCCGGTATCTTCCTCGGCGAACCAGGCGGCGGCGCGGTCGCGTTCGATAATTGACATCCCTTCGTGGAACACCGCGGCACGGATGCCTTCGCGCTCGCGCAGAACCTGCTCCAGCTGCAGCGCGGTGGCTGCTTTAGCGCAGATCACCAGTACTTTCTGCGAGCGGTGGCTGGTGAGATGGCCCATCAGCCATTCAACGCGCGGGTCAAAGTTCCACCAGGTACCGGTATCGCCTTCAAATTCCTGATAAATCTGCTCCGGATAGAGCATGTCGCGGGCGCGCTCTTCGGCCGTTTTGCGGGCACCCATAATGCCGGAAACCTTGATGGCCGTCTGGTACTGGGTCGGCAGCGGCAGACGAATCGTATGCAGCTCGCGTTTCGGAAAGCCTTTGACGCCGTTACGGGTATTGCGGAACAGCACGCGGCTGGTACCGTGGCGGTCCATCAGCATTGACACCAGCTCCTGACGAGCGGCCTGGGCATCATCGCGATCGCTGTTGGCGGCCTGCAATAACGGCTCGATATCCTGTTCGCCGATCAGATCGCTCAGCGCGTTCAGCTCGGCGTCGTTCAGCTTATTGCCGGCCAGCAGCAGGGCGACGGCGTCGGCAACCGGACGGTAGTTCTGCTGCTCTTCAACAAACTGGGCGAAGTCGTGGAAACGGTTGGGGTCGAGCAGGCGCAGACGGGCGAAATGGCTCTCCATTCCCAGCTGCTCCGGCGTCGCGGTGAGCAGCAGAATGCCCGGCACGCATTCGGCCAGCTGTTCAATCGCCTGATATTCCCGGCTCGGGGCGTCTTCGCTCCAGACCAGGTGGTGCGCTTCATCAACGACCATCAGATCCCACTCCGCTTCGCACAGGTGTTCCAGACGCTGCTTGCTGCGGCGTACGAAATCCAGCGAACAGATCACCAGCTGTTCGGTTTCAAACGGGTTAATTGCATCGTGCTGCGCTTCGGCATAGCGCTCATCGTCAAACAGCGAGAAGCGCAGGTTAAAGCGGCGCAGCATTTCCACCAGCCACTGGTGCTGCAGGGTTTCCGGAACGACAATCAGTACGCGTTCGGCGGCGCCGGAGAGCAGCTGCTGATGCAGGATCATCCCGGCTTCGATGGTTTTACCCAGACCCACTTCGTCCGCCAGCAGGACGCGCGGCGCATGGCGGCGGCCAACGTCATGAGCGATATTCAGCTGATGCGGGATCAGGCTGGTGCGCTGACCGCGCAGGCCGCTCCACGGCATGCGGTACTGTTCGCTCTGGAATTTGCGCGCGCGATAGCGCAGGGCAAAACGATCCATACGGTCAATCTGTCCGGCGAACAGACGGTCCTGCGGTTTGCTGAAAACCAGCTTGCTGTCGAGCAGCACTTCACGCAGGGTAACGTTGGCTTCCTGGGTGTCGAGTCGGGTGCCGGTGTAGGCCAGCAGGCCGTTCTCTTCATTAACTTCGTCAACCTGGAGTTGCCAGCCTTCATGGCTGGTGATGGTGTCGCCCGGGTTAAACATCACGCGGGTGATCGGGGAGTCGTTGCGTGCGTACAGACGGTTTTCGCCGATGGCGGGGAAAAGCAGGGTCACCATGCGCGCGTCCAGCGCAACGACCGTCCCTAATCCCAGTTCGCTCTCTGTGTCGCTAATCCAGCGTTGACCAAGTGTAAAAGGCATATATGTTCGGCTCTTTAGTTCTTTAATTGCAGGCAATAGTTGATCATCTCCATGGAGAATCGGAGATGCGTCAAAATTGGGTCCAGGAATGGAAAGGGCGCTATATTACTGGATGGCGGAACGTTCGTCACGTCCTCCTCACCCTTCATTTTGCGGCTTTTGTGCTGACGGAACGAGTGAGAAAAAATCAAAATAGCCCCAGTTGCCCCGTCACTATTGTAGCAAAATCGTCGTCGACAAAGGGAAGTATTCCTTCGGCGACAGGCTCTAATTGCTTAGAGAGATAGTGCTCATAATCCAGCGGCGACTGCTGATAATCCACTGGTTCCGGCCCGCCGGTAGTCCAGACGTATTTAATGCTGCCGCGCTGCTGATACTGCTGCGGTCTACCCAGCCGAACGTTGTGCTCATCAGCCAGCCGCGCCGCGCGCACGTGCGGCGGCACGTTGCGCTGATACTCCGCCAGCGGACGGCGCAGGCGTTTGCGATAGACCAGTCGATCGTCAAGCTCGCCGTTCATCAGCTTATCAATGGTTTCGCGCACATAGTCGCGATAGGGCTGATGGCGGAAAATGCGCAGATAAAGCTCCTGCTGAAACTGCTGGGCCAGCGGCGTCCAGTCGGTGCGTACCGTCTCCAGGCCTTTAAACACCATGCGCTGCTCGCTGCCTTCCTGAATCATCCCGGCGTAGCGCTTTTTACTGCCGGTATCCGCGCCGCGAATGGTAGGCATGAGAAAGCGGCAGAAGTGGGTTTCAAACTCCAGCTCCAGGGTGCTGGCGAGCCCCTCTTTGCCCAGCTCCGTCGCCCACCATTCGTTGACGAAGGCCACCAGCGACCGACCGATAGCGCCAGCTTCCTCTTCGCTGTGGGCCCGCTTGAGCCACACGAAGGTGGAGTCGGTATCGCCGTAGATAACGTCATAGCCCTGGGATTCAATCAGCGCTTTGGTCTGGCGCATAATCGCGTGACCGCGCATGGTAATGGAAGAGGCCAGGCGCGGATCGAAAAAGCGGCAGGCGCTGGTGCCGAGCACGCCGTAGAAGGCGTTCATAATGATCTTCAGCGCCTGCGACAGCGGTTTGTTTTTATGCAGCTTGGCTTCGTCGCGCCCGTGCCAGATCTGCCCGACAATCCCCGGCAGGCAGTGCTTATCTCGCGAGAAGCGCGCGCCGAGAAAGCCTTCGGTGCTGTGAGCGTCATCGGGCTGCGCCAGACCTTCAACCAGCCCCACCGGGTCGATCAGGAAGGTGCGGATAATCGACGGGTACAGGCTTTTATAGTCCAGCACCAGCACAGAGTCGTACAGACCGGGGCGTGAATCCATCACGTAGCCGCCAGGGCTGGCCTGCGGCGGCACTTCTCCGAAGTTCGGTGCGACGTAGCCGAGCCGGTGCATGCGTGGAAAATAGAGGTGGCTGAAGGCGGCGACCGAACCACCGTGGCGATCCGCAGGCAGGCCGTTGACCGTCGCGCGCTCCAGCAAAAACGGCATGATCTCGGTTTTATGGAAGATGCGGGTGACCAGCTCGCAGTCCTGCAGGTTGTAGGTGGCCAGCGCCGGTTTATCCTGGTGAAAACGGCGGTCGATTTCATCCATCCGATCCCAGGGATTATCAATGGCTTTGCCCTCGCCGAGCAGCTCGCGGGCGACCGATTCCAGCGCAAAAGAGGAGAAGTTCCAGAACGCGGATTTCAGCGCCTCAATGCCGTCGATAATCAGGCGGCCGTTGGCCTGAGCAAAGAAGACGCCATTCTTAAAACCGTGTTCGCGCCACTCCAGTTCGCTGTTGCCGCGCCCGAGCAGCAGCGGGATGCGATAGCGCTCGGCGTGCTTTTGCAGGACGCGTAAATCGAACTGCACCACGTTCCAGCCGATCAGCACGTCCGGGTCGTGAGCGGCAAACCAGGCGTTAAGCTTTTCCAGCAGCAGCGGGCGGCTGGCGACGTACTCTAGCTGGAAGTTGACGGCAGGGGGCGAGGCGGGCTCCGGCCCGAGCATGTAGACAACCCGCTGGCCGCAGCCTTCAAGACCGATGCAGTAGAGCTCGCCGTGGCGGCTGGTTTCAATATCCAGCGAAACCCATTTTAGCGGCGGGCGGTAGTGGGGATTGGGCTTCATCCGGGCGTTGACCAGCTGCTGGCCGCGCGACTCGCCTTCAACCCACACCGGGGCGGTGATAAAGCGCTCCATCAGATAGCGCTCCGGCGGGCGAACGTCGCCTTCATAAACCGTGACGCCGTTTTCGCGCAGCTTTTTTTCCAGCCGCATCAGCTGGCGGTGAGCGCGGCAGTAAAGGCCAAAAACCGGCTGGCGATGAAAATCTTTCAGGCTGAGCGGGGCAAGGCGATGGCCGTTTTCCCCCTGCAGCAGGCGTTCAACCTGCGCGCGCTGGGATTCAGGGATAAACGCCACGGACTCCTGGGGCGGCAGCGTGACCTCAAGCGGGCCGTCATCGGTCGCCAGCCAGAAAGTCAGTTCGGTGCCCTGCGGGGTATCCCGCCAGTGACGGGTCAGTAAAAAACCTTCTCGTGGCTGCGTCACGCCGTGCTCTCATCAGTAAAAACCAGGCCTGATTATAGCCTGGTTCACCGAGTAATGCTGGGATTTTATACAGGTGTGGCGCGGTTGTCTGTTTTCAAAGGCAGTGCCGCGCGCTATTTCCCGGAGGCGGCGCTTGACGCGCCTTGTCCGGGCTACCAGGTCCGCAGACGGCTGTGAACCTGTAGCCCGACTAAGCGCAGCGCGAGCCAGGGAGATCGCGGGTTTATTGCCCGTAATAGGCTTTCGCGCCGTGCTTGCGCAGATAGTGTTTATCCAGCAGCGTCTGCTGCATCTCCGGCAGCTGCGGCGCCAGCTGGCGGCAGAAGATGCCCATATAGGCGATCTCTTCCAGCACAATGGCGTTATGCACTGCGTCTTCGGCGTTTTTACCCCAGGCAAACGGCCCGTGAGAGTGCACTAGCACGCCGGGCATTTGCGCCGGATCGATGCCTTTTTCACGAAAGGTTTCGACGATCACTTCGCCGGTTTGCCACTCGTACTCGCCGTTGATCTCGTCGTCGGTCATCAGGCGGGTGCAGGGAACCGCGCCGTAGAAATAGTCGGCGTGGGTCGTGCCGGTAGCGGGAATCGACTGTCCGGCCTGCGCCCAGATGGTGGCGTGACGCGAATGAGTGTGGACAATACCGCCCAGCGTCGGGAATGCCTGATACAGCAGACGGTGGGTCGGGGTATCAGACGAGGGTTTTTTCTGGCCTTCAACCACTTCGCCGGTCTCCAGGCTGACCACCACCATATCCTCGGCGGTCATGACGCTGTAGTCGACGCCTGAGGGTTTAATCACCAGCACGCCCCGTTCACGGTCGACGGCGCTGACGTTGCCCCAGGTGAGAGTGACCAGATTGTGCTTTGGCAGGGCCAGGTTGGCTTCGAGAACCTGGCGTTTAAGATCTTCTAACATAATGTGCTCCGAATAGCTGGCGAGTCAGCTTCTCCTCACCCCAACCCTCTCCCGGAGGGCCAGGGAGGAAGCCGTCCCGTGCCCGAACTTTTCTTCCCGGTTCAAGGGTAGGGGAGAAAAGCAGTTCCGCGCCCGAGCGGTACCCTCTCCTTATGGGAGAGGGTAAGGGTGAGGGGACGATCTCTTAGCGTTTTGAACCGTAATACACTTCGTTCCAGCGCAGCGCATCCTTGAAGGAGGGCAGGCGGGTCTCATTGTCAATCACGGTCAGTTCGATATCCTGTAGCTCTGCGAACTGGCGCATATCATCAAGGGTCAGCGCATGGCTGAAGACGGTATGGTGCGCGCCGCCAGCAATGATCCAGGCCTCGGACGCGGTGCGCAGATCCGGATGGGCTTTCCACAGCGCATTGGCCACCGGTAGCTTCGGCAGCTCGTGCGGCGTTTTCACCGTCTCAATGGTGTTCACCAGCAGACGATAGCGATCGCCGAGATCGATCAGGCTGGCGACGATCGCCGGGCCGGTCTGGGTGTTAAAGATGATGCGCGCCGGATCGGCTTTCCCGCCGATGCCCAGCGGCTGGACGTCGAGAATCGGTTTCTCCGCGGTGGCGATGGTCGGGCAGACTTCCAGCATATGCGAGCCCAGCGCCAGATCGTTGCCTTTCTCGAAGTGGTAGGTGTAATCCTCCATAAAGGAGGTGCCGCCCTGCAGACCGGTTGCCATCACCTTCATGATGCGAAGCAGGGCGGCGGTTTTCCAGTCGCCTTCGCCCGCAAAGCCGTAGCCCTGCTGCATAAGACGCTGTACGGCGAGACCCGGAAGCTGTTTCAGGCCGTGCAAATCTTCAAAGGTGGTAGTAAAGGCGTGGAAGCCGCCCTGTTCCAGGAAGCGCTTCATCCCCAGCTCAATGCGCGCGGCATCAAGAAGGTTCTGCCGCTTATCACCGTGGATTTGCACCGCTGGCGTCAGGCGATAGCTGCTTTCATACTCATCGACCAGGGCGCTGATTTCGCCATCGGTGACCGCATTGACGACCTGTACCAGGTCGCCCACCGCCCAGGTGTTAACCGAGAAACCAAACTTAATCTGCGCGGCGACTTTATCCCCGTCGGTGACCGCCACTTCACGCATGTTATCGCCGAAACGGCACACTTTCAGGTGGCGGGTATCCTGTTTCGAAACCGCCTGACGCATCCATGCGCCGATGCGCTGATGGGCTTCTTTATCCTGCCAGTGGCCGGTTACCACGCTGTGTTGCTGACGCATCCGCGCGCCGATGAAGCCGAACTCGCGGCCGCCGTGGGCGGTCTGATTCAGGTTCATAAAGTCCATATCGATACTGTCCCACGGCAGCGCCGCGTTGAACTGAGTATGGAACTGCATCAGCGGTTTATTCAGGATCGTGAGGCCGTTGATCCACATTTTCGCCGGTGAGAAGGTATGCAGCCACACCACCATCCCGGCGCACTTATCATCGTAGTTTGCGTCGCGACAGATATGGGTGATCTCATCCGGCGTGGTACCCAGCGGCTTAAGCACCAGTTTGCACGGCAGTTTGGCTTCCGCATTCAGGCTGTTCACCACATGTTCTGCGTGCTTTGTCACCTGGCGTAGCGCTTCAGGGCCATACAGATGCTGGCTACCGATGACGAACCACACTTCATAATTATCAAAAATTGTCATTTTCATGTCCTTAATGGGTGAAGGCTGCCTGAGATTGCGGCGCGGATTCCGCTTTTGCAGTCGAAGGGAGGTAACGTTGTTCCGCGCTGAGCGACCACTGCTGGTAGCGCTGATAGAGTTGTTCAAAACGTTGCGCCTGCGCCGGGCGAGGCTGCAGGGTGCTTTCCACCCGGCTGGCCATTTGCTCCTGCGCGGCAGGAATATCGTGGTAGACGCCGGCAGCAACGGCGGCGAAGATAGCCGCGCCCAGCGCGCAGCACTGATCGGACGCGACGATTTGCAGCGGGCGATTCAGCACATCGCAGCAGGCCTGCATGATCACCGGGTTTTTGCGCGCGATGCCGCCGAGCGCCATCACGTTATTGACCGGGATCCCCTGTTCGGTGAAGCACTCCATAATGGCGCGGGCGCCGAAGGCGGTGGCGGCAATCAGCCCGCCGAACAGCGCCGGGGCGTCGGTGGCGAGGTTCAGATCGGTAATGACCCCTTTCAGACGCTGGTTGGCATTCGGCGTACGGCGCCCGTTAAACCAGTCCAGCACTACCGGCAGGTGGTCGAGAGACGGATTTTTCGCCCATGCGTCGGTCAGCGCGGGCAGCAGCTGTTTCTGGCTGGCTTTGATCTGTTCTTTAAGTTCCGGGTGGGCCTGCGCCAGCTGCTCCAGCGGCCAGCCGAGAATGCGGCCAAACCAGGCGTAGATGTCGCCAAAGGCGGATTGCCCCGCTTCCATACCGATAAAGTCAGGCACGACGCTACCATCAACCTGGCCGCAAATGCCCTTTACCGTGCGCTCGCCAACGCTCTGTTTATCGGCGATCAGAATGTCGCAGGTGGAGGTGCCGATAACTTTAACCAGCGCATTTGGCTGCGCTCCGGCGCCGACGGCGCCCATATGGCAGTCGAATGCGCCGCCGGAGATGGCGACGGTTTGCGGCAGGCCCAGACGCGCGGCCCATTCGGCGGTCAGCGTGCCGACCGGCAGATCCGCAGTCCAGGTCTCGCTGAACATCGGGTAGGCCAGGTTCCGGTTAATTATCGGGTCAAGTTCATCGAAGAACCCGGCTGGCGGCAGGCCGCCCCAGCTTTCATGCCAAAGGGATTTATGCCCGGCGCTGCAGCGGCCGCGGCGAATATCCTGCGGGCGCGTCGTCCCGGAAAGCAGGGCCGGCACCCAGTCGCACAGCTCAATCCACGACGCGGCGGCCTCGGCGACGGCGCGGTCCTGGCGAGTCACGTGGAGGATCTTGGCCCAGAACCATTCGCTGGAGTAGATACCGCCGATATAGCGGGAGTAATCTTCTTTGCCGGGCTGGTGGCACAGGCGGGTAATTTCCTCCGCCTCCTCCACCGAGGTATGGTCTTTCCACAGCACGAACATGGCGTTGGGGTTGTTGGCGAACTCATCGCGCAGCGCCAGCACGTTGCCGTCAGCGTCGATGGGCGCGGGCGTTGAGCCGGTGCTATCAACGCCGATACCTACGACGGCAGCGCGCTGTTCGGCGCTAAGGGCGGTGAGGACGCTTTTCAGCGCGGCTTCCATTGATTCGATATAGTCGCGTGGATGATGGCGGAACTGGTTGTTCGGGCCATCGCAGAATAGCCCCTCCTGCCAGCGCGGATACCACTCGACGCTTGCGGCGAGCTCTTCGCCGGTCGCGCACTCTACCGCCAGGGCGCGTACTGAATCACTGCCAAAATCGAGGCCAATCGCAATTGCCATACTGTTACTCCATGCTAAAAATCATTCATGGTGCAACAGTAGATATCTGGGCTGAAAACCGTCAGGCCGTATTCGCTAATCTTATGGACTATATTGCTGTGAAGCTGCAAAGTGTGACGCCGTGCAAATATTCAATGTGGACTTTCCTGCCGTCTTTATAGACACTTCAGTTATGCGCTCAAAGCGCCTGAATTGTGCGCAGTGCTCAGTTTTTGCCGAGATGAGGCGGGTTTTAATCCGATTTCTAACGCGCATCGCAGTACGGGTCTTCAGCCTGAGGATAAAATGCAAGGTATGGACAATTGGTGTCCTTAATGTCTCCGGGAGAGCAGAGTTTATGGCTGAAACGCAAAACGATCCTTTGTTGCCGGGTTACTCTTTTAATGCCCATCTGGTGACGGGCCTGACGCCGATTGAGGCCGACGGCTATCTGGATTTCTTTATTGACCGTCCGCTGGGTATGAAGGGCTATATCCTTAATTTGACGATCCGCGGCGAAGGGGTGATCAATAACCACGGGGAGCAGTTTATCTGCCGCCCCGGCGATATGCTGCTGTTTCCACCGGGAGAGATACACCACTACGGCCGCCATCCCGATGCCCGCGAGTGGTATCACCAGTGGGTCTATTTCCGGCCGCGCGCCTACTGGCATGAATGGCTTAACTGGCCAACGATTTTTGCCCAGACCGGCTTTTTCCGCCCGGATGAGCAGTGGCAGGCGCGCTTTGGCGAGCTGTTCGGGCAGATTGTGGAGGCCGGGCAGGGCGCGGGGCGTTATTCCGAGCTGCTGGCGATCAATCTTATGGAGCAACTGCTGCTGCGCCGTATGGAGGCCATCAATGAATCGCTGCATCCGCCGCTGGATAACCGGGTGCGCGATGCCTGCCAGTACATCAGCGATCATCTGGCGGACAGCCATTTCGACATTGCCAGCGTCGCCCAGCACGTGTGCCTGTCGCCGTCGCGCCTGTCGCATCTGTTCCGCCAGCAGTTAGGGATCAGCGTACTGGGGTGGCGGGAGGATCAGCGCATTAGCCAGGCCAAGCTGCTGCTGAGCACGACGCGGATGCCGATCGCTACCGTTGGCCGTAACGTCGGTTTTGAGGACCAGCTCTACTTTTCGCGCGTGTTTAAGAAATGCACCGGCGCCAGCCCGAGCGAGTTTCGCGCTGGGTGTGAATAAAAAGTAAAGAAAGTGAAATGATGGCCCGGATTTTTAACACAGCCAGTAAACTATACAAACAAATGATGGCTTGACGAAGTATGAACGGCTCCGGAGAATCCGTGCTTCGTTTTTAAACCGGGTACATTATGCAAGCATTGCTGGAACACTTTATTACTCAATCGACGGTCTATTCCCTGATAGCCGTTCTGCTGGTCGCCTTCCTCGAGTCGCTGGCGCTGGTGGGGCTTATCTTACCGGGAACGGTGATGATGGCCGGATTGGGGGCGCTGATCGGCAGCGGAGAGGTTAACTTCTGGCAGGCGTGGCTGGCGGGGATTATCGGCTGTTTGCTCGGCGACTGGATCTCATTCTGGCTTGGCTGGCGGTTTAAAAAGCCGCTGCATCGCTGGTCTTTTTTAAAGAAAAACAAAGCGCTGCTGGATAAAACCGAACATGCGCTGCATCAGCACAGCATGTTTACCATTTTGATTGGCCGCTTTGTCGGGCCAACGCGCCCGCTGGTGCCGATGGTCGCCGGGATGCTGGATCTGCCGGTCGCGAAATTTATCCCGCCGAATATCATCGGCTGCCTGCTATGGCCGCCGCTCTACTTCTTACCGGGGATACTAGCCGGGGCGGCAATTGATATTCCGGCCGATGAGAATAGCGCCAGCTTTAAGTGGCTGCTGCTGGGGGCGGCGCTGCTGGCGTGGCTGGCGGCGTGGCTGTGCTGGCGATTGTGGCGCAGCGCCAAAAGCGCCGGCGATCGTCTCACCCGCTTTCTGCCGCGTTCGCGCCTGCTGTGGATCGCGCCGCTGATGGTATGCGCCGCCGTCGCGGCCCTGGTGCTCGCCTTCCGTCATCCGCTGATGCCGGTCTATCTCGACATCCTGCATAAGGTTATTTTGCGCTAATTCCCAGTAGCGCCGAGGCGCTGCTGCTGCCGTTGAGCAGCGCGGCGGTCTCACCATCCCAGGCAATCCGTCCCTCAGCCACGACCACCGACCGCGGCGCGATACGCGCGGCATCTTCCACGCTGTGCGAGACCATTAACAGCGTCAGCTGCTGTTGCCGGCAGATGTCGGCAACCAGGGTCAGCATCTCCTGACGCAGCGCGGGATCGAGCGCGGAGAAGGGCTCATCCAGCAGCAGTACCGGCTGCTGGCGTACCAGACAGCGCGCCAGCGCCGCACGCTGACGCTGGCCGCCGGAAAGCTCGCCCGGCAGCCGCTCTAACAAGGCGTCGATTCCCATCTGCCCGGCAATGGCCTGCAGGCGGGCGGTCTGCGTCGCGTTCAGCTTGAGCCCCGGATGCATTCCCAGAGCAATGTTCTGGCGGATGGTGAGATGGTTAAACAGATTATTTTCCTGAAACAGCATCGATACCGGGCGACGCGCGGGCGGCGTGTAGGTATGGGGCTGACCATCGATCTCGATACTGCCGCTGGCAGGCGGCAGAAAACCGGCAATCAGGTTCAGCAGCGTACTTTTCCCGGCGCCGCTGGGGCCAAGAACCGCAATGCGCTCACCGCGTTCGACGGCAAGCGTGAAACGCATCGGCAGATGCTGATAAAGCCAGGTCACATCATTCAGTTTTAGCATCGCGTCCCGGAAGTTTTTCAATCACGCTAAAGAGTAAAAAGCACAGCAGCAGAAGCAGGAGGGCGGTGACGGCGCCGTCCTGGCTGCGATAAGAGCCAATTTGCTGATACAGATAAAAGGGCAGAGTACGAAAATCTTCGTTGCCGAACAGCGCTACGACGCCGAAATCGCCAATCGACAGCACGCAGGCGAAGGCCAGCGCCTGGGCCAGCGGCCGTTTTAAAGCGCGAAGCTCGACCACCCGGAGGCGGGTAAAGCCGTGCATCCCCAGCGACTCGCAGAGGGTGCCGTAGCGGGCGGCAATATCGCGCATCGGGTTTTCCAGCACCTTAAGCGCGTAGGGGATCGCCATCAGCGCATTGGTGAAAATAACGATGGCGTCGGCGGATTCCGGCAGGCCCACGCTATTATTGAGCAGCAGGAAGAAACCGGTGGCCAGCACGATGCCCGGCATGGCGAGGATCAGCATGCCGCTCAGCTCAAGCGCCTGACCGGCGAGAGGGCGACGGCGGGCGCGGAGCTCACGGCTGCTCCACAGCAGCATCATGGTCAGGATGACGCTTAAGAGTCCGGCGGCAAGGGCGATACGCAGCGATGTCCACAGCGCCTGCCAAAGCGCAGGCTGCTGCAGCACGCTAAACAGATTGCTGTTCAGCCCGTCGCCTATCACCGCCAGCAGCGGCGGTAGCAGCAGCAAAAGCGCAGCGCCGATCAGCGCCGTGTCGCACAGCCGGCTATATAGCCGGTCGTCGGGATCGCGCCAGCCGCGGATATGACTGGCCCCGATGGCGAGCGCTTTACTCAGGCGCTGGCTAAGCAACACCAGCCCGAGACAGCAGATCATCTGGATAAGCGCCAGCATCGCCGCGCGCGCCGGGTCGTAGTCGAAATTGAGAGCCTGGTAAATCGCCAGCTCGATCGTCGTGGCCCGCGGTCCTCCGCCCAGCGACAGCACGGTCGCAAAGCTGGCGAAACAGAGCATAAAGATCAGCGCCGCAACGGGCGGGATTTGCCGCCGCAGCCACGGCCATTCAACCAGCCGGAAAAAGACGTAGCCTCGCATGCCGAGCTGGGCGGCGATTTGCCGCTGCTCGCCGGGGATATTTTCCAGCGTCTGCAGCAGCAGGCGCGTAGCCATCGGCATATTAAAGAACACGTGCGCCAGCAGGATCCCCTGTAGCCCGTAGGGCGAGAATTCCCACTGCCAGCCGAACGCGTTGCATAATTCAGCCAGCCATCCCTGACGACCGTAGACGCTCAGAATACCGAAGACCGCCACCAGTACCGGCAGGATTAAGGTCATGGCGCAAAGGCGCAGCAGCAGCGTGCGCCCGGGGAAACGTCGCCGGTACAGAGCGCGGGCGAGGAAGATTGCCGGGATCACCGAAAAAAGCGCGGAAAGGAAGGCCTGCCAGAAGGAGAAACGCACCACGTGCCAGAGATAGCCGTCGCTGATAAGCGCTTTCCAGGTGGTCTCCGGGGCGCTGAACCATAGCGCCAGAAAGGCGGCCAGCGCCACGACGACCAGAACGATGGCCGCCGTGAGTCCCGGCAGGAGCCAGCCAACAGCTAGCGGCTGACGGCGCGTTGCCATGCGCTAATCCAGTTCTGACGTTCGGCGGCCACCTGTTGCGGTGTAAATTCGAGGGTCGTCTGCGGTTTCATCAGCGCGTCAAAGCCTGCCGGAAGCGCAACCTGAGTGACCGGATACATCCAGTTGCCGGTGGGGATCGCATTCTGGAAGCCCGGCGATACCATAAATTTGAGGAATTTTTCCGCCAGTTCCGGCTGCTTGCTGGCCACGGTGCGGGCGGCGACTTCGACCTGCAAATAGTGTCCTTCAGCGAAGTTTGCCGCGGCGTAGTTATCCTTCTTCTCTTCGATAATGTGGTAAGCCGGGGAGGTGGTGTAGCTCAGCACCAGATCGCTTTCGCCTTTCAGGAACAGGCCGTAGGCTTCGCTCCAGCCTTTGGTGACGGTGACGGTTTTCGCCGCCAGCTTCTGCCAGGCTTCCGGCGCTTTATCGCCGTAGACTTTTTGCATCCACAGCAGCAGGCCCAGACCCGGCGTGCTGGTACGCGGATCTTCATAAATCACCCGCCATTTTTGCTCGCCCTCAACCAGCTCTTTCAGGCTCCTGGGCGGATTTTTCAGCTTGTTTTTATCGTAAACAAAGGCGAAATAGCCGTAATCGAACGGGACGAAGGTGTCGTTGTTCCAGCCGCCGGGTACGTTCACCGCGCTGGCAGGGACGCCGCTTTTGGCGAACAGCTTACTTTGCGAAGCCGCTTCCAGCAGGTTGTTATCCAGCCCCAGCACTACGTCGGCTTTGCTGTTTTTGCCTTCCATCCGCAGACGATTGAGCAGCGAGACGCCATCTTCCAGCGCCACGAACTTCAGCTCGCAGCCGCAGTCGGCTTCAAAGGCTTTTTTAACCGCCGGGCCAGGGCCCCAGTCGGCGGAGAATGAGTCGTAGGTATAAACGGTGAGCAGCGGTTTGGCAAAAACGGGCGCGGCGGCCAGCGCCAGCAGGGGGAGTAATTTTTTCAACACTTTGCACCTCAGAAAAAGGGGGGGCAAAGGATTTTGAGAGGGCCTCAAATCCCTTCGCCGGCGTTATCCGGATCAGGTTCGACGGGTATTTTCTCAGCCCATACGCTTTATCTTCGGGTTGTTTCCGCGCTAACCGCGCGTTGAAGCAACTTGAATGAGATTGCGTATGTTTATTAGCACCCCGTTGAGAACGGCAGTTAGTGTAATGATTTTGTCAGCGGACTGAAAGCATTACGGCTCCGGCGGCGCGAACCACGCGGATTTAAAGTCAAACCAGCCGAGCGTGTTCATGCGTACGCCGCGCATACTGCGCTGCCCCTGGATCATCAGCCAGTGGTGAATGAGCGGCACCACGGTTTGATTGGCCAACAGCTGCTGGCTCCAGGTCGCCGGATTCAGCTCACCCGCGCGCCAGCGAGCGGCGTCCTGCTCCCAGTCGATGGGGATACAATTGCGAATCAGGGGAACTTCATACAGCCAGGCAAACAGGGAGAAATCGATCGGCAGCGTAAAGTTGGCGCTGTTGAGCCATACGTCGCTGACCACCTCACCGCGGTGCCACTCCTGATACTCCAGTTCCTGGATCTCCAGCTTAACCTGATGCTCGGCCAGCAGCGTCGCCATGATCCCGCCCATCACGCGATGCTCGACGTGGTCCTGGTAGTAGGTCAGCCTGACCGTTTCAAGACCGGGCGGTTTTTCACAGGCATGGCTGCGCGCATGATGCCAGCGGGGCAGCAGGCCATACGCCGGGAACCAGTTGCCCTGATAGTGCTCACCCGCGTGATAGAGCAGATTAGCGGGCTGGAATACATAGCTTAGCCACTGGCGTACCGCGCTGTTCGCGCCGAGCGGGCTACGGGCATCGAACAGCAGGTAATAACACCCCTCTTCCAGACGGCTTTCCACCGCCTTTTCGCTTTGTGTGGTGCCCTGTAACGTTAACCCACCGTTGGGCTCTTCGCTGATTTCCGGCAGAACCCAGACGTTCACTTCATCGATCAGTGCCCGGTAGCCGAAATAGTCATCGAAGGCGTGAATTTTGAGCTGGTTCTGATTATTACGCACAACCGAGTAAGGCCCTGTCCCCACGGGGATGCTGGAGAAATTCTCCATCGTACGCCACTCATGCGGAAGGATCATGGCCGGTACCTGGCTTAACAACCACGGTAGCCAGCGGTCGGGTTGGCTGAGATGAATGTCGAGAGTCCAGGCGGTGGGGGAGTCGATACGCTCGATGTGAGAGAAGAGCGGCAGCGTGTTACTGCGCTGCAGGGAGGTGATGACATCCTCCATCTCCAGCTCACGCCCATGGTGAAAATGAATGCCTGGACGCAGAAAAAAACGCCAGTGGGTCGGCGCGATCTGCTGCCAATGGTGAGCAATATCGGCTTCCAGTTCCCCATTTTCCTCATTTACTCGCGTCAGGGCGCTAAAAATCTGCCGGGCAATATGGGTTTCCGAGCGGCGCAGCGCGCTGCCGGGCAGCAGATTTTTCATCGGCCGGTAGTAGAGCACGCGCAGGATATGCCGACCCTGGCGAAAGCTGCGGCCTAAATGGGAAACCAGCATTTGGCGGACGGCGGCTTTATCGCCAACCAGCTGCACCAGCTGATCGATTCTGTCCTGCTCCAGCAGATCTTCCGCCCTCTGCTGCTGCAGCGCGAGACCGGTATAGAGAAAAGCGAGCCGGGAACGCTTGCCGCGTCCGGCCTCCGCCTCCCAGGTCAGCCAGCCGCGCGCTTCCATCATGTTGAGTAAGGTACGCATATGACGACGCGAGCAGCTTAGCATCTCTGCCAGTTCATTCAGCGTTGTCTCCTGCGACTTGCCGTCGCAGCACTGCCACAGGCGGATGAACTGCTGTTGTAAACGACCGGAAGACATAAAAGGGGAACTCCTGATAAAAACTCAGCAATTTATTACTTCCTATATTAAGTCAATAATCAACGTCGATGAAGCGAGGAGGTGAATATGATGGGGTCAACCATTAAACAGTTCTACCAACGCTACTTTTCTGCGACGCAGGATGCGTCCTGGCTGGCCCGCCTGATGGCAGGAAGACAGCAGAAAATTCTCGGCGAACTGATGCAGTGGGGAGTTACGTCGCAGGCCTCTGATCATTGACTTGCAGACATCATGTGTGACTGAGTATTGGTGTTATACTCGTCGTCTTTCAAGCTGCAGGTGCGTTGGCTGCGCCCGCTCGCCCGGGTCACATAGTTATCTATGTTCCCAGGGACTTACGTTCTGGCCGCCTGCCCGCAACTCGAAATCCATAGAGTATAGAATCACCCGCCAGCAGAAAACTTCTGCTGGCTTTTTTCGTTTTCTTCGCGTGCTTAAGGATATTTCATGCTGTGGTTAATGACGATGGGTCGACGTCTTAACGGCGTTTACGCCGCTTTTATGCTTGTCGCTTTCATGATGGGAATCGCAGGCGCGCTGCAGGCGCCGACGCTCAGCTTATTTCTCAGCCGCGAAGTGGGCGCGCAGCCTTTCTGGGTAGGGCTATTCTATACGGTTAACGCCATTGCCGGCATACTGGTCAGCCTGGCGCTGGCTAAGCGCTCCGATAGTCGGGGCGATCGTCGACGGCTGATTATGTTTTGCTGCCTGATGGCGGTGGGAAACGCGCTGCTGTTTGCTTTTAATCGCCACTATCTGACGCTGATTACCTGCGGGGTTATGCTGGCCTCCGTGGCGAATGCCGCGATGCCGCAGCTTTTTGCCCTCGCGCGGGAATATGCTGATAGCTCGGCGCGTGAAGTGGTGATGTTCAGTTCGATAATGCGTGCGCAGCTCTCGCTGGCATGGGTTATTGGCCCGCCGCTGGCCTTTATGCTGGCGCTGAACTACGGCTTCACCACCATGTTTTCGATTGCTGCCGGGATCTTTGTTATTAGCCTGGCGCTGATTGCCTTCAAGCTACCCTCGGTCGCCCGCGTTGAACAACCCTCGGAAGGCGCTGAAGTTCTGGTACAGGCCGGAGGATGGCACGATAAAAACGTACGCATGCTGTTTATTGCCTCGACGCTGATGTGGACCTGCAACACCATGTATATCATTGATATGCCTTTGTGGATCAGTAGCGATCTTGGCCTTCCCGATAGCCTCGCGGGGATTCTGATGGGCACCGCCGCCGGGCTGGAGATCCCGGCGATGATCCTGGCGGGCTATTACGTTAAGCGCTGGGGGA
The DNA here is from genome assembly GCF_016516145.1 of Klebsiella sp. S69. Classification (NCBI taxonomy): domain Bacteria; kingdom Pseudomonadati; phylum Pseudomonadota; class Gammaproteobacteria; order Enterobacterales; family Enterobacteriaceae; genus Klebsiella; species Klebsiella sp. S69. The sequence continues at coordinate 48,767 of NZ_JACVUU010000005.1, forward strand.
AACGCAAGATGATGGTGACTGCGGTGGCGGCGGGCGTGCTGTTTTATATTGGTCTGATTCTGTTTCACGACCGCGTGGCGCTGCTGGTGTTACAGCTGTTTAATGCCGTGTTTATCGGCATTGTTGCCGGCATTGGCATGCTGTGGTTTCAGGATCTGATGCCCGGACGGGCGGGCGCCGCGACGACGCTGTTTACCAACAGTATCTCTACCGGGGTGATTCTGGCCGGGGTGATTCAGGGCGCACTGTCGCAAAGCTATGGGCACGCCAGCGTCTACTGGACAATTGCCGCTATCTCGCTGGTGACGCTATTTATGACCAGCCGGGTGAAAGATATCTGATTGTCGTTACCGCCCCGGCTGGCTACCGGGGCAGCGTCCCGGGCGGGTTATTTCAACACGATCCTTTTTATATCGCCGATAATAAAAATATAAGCGATAACGCCAATCAGCGCGGTTAAACCGATATAAATCAGTGCGTAGAAAAAATTACCGGTCATGGATATGATGACCCCGATAATTAACGGGGTAATAATTGACGCCATATTTGCACAGAAGTTGAAGATCCCCCCGGTGAGTCCGCCCATGTTTTTAGGCGCAATGTCTGAAATAAGCGTCCAGCCGAGTCCAACCATGCCCTGACCAAAAAAAGCGATCGACATAATAATAATAACAGCGGTGTTACTCTCGACCCAGTTAGCAATGATGATGCAGCCCGAAAGCAGCAGCCCGGAAATAATGGGTAGCTTTCTGCTAATATTTACGGAACAGGTTTTCTTTAAGATTTTATCGGATACCCAACCGCCGAAAAAGATACCGATAGCCGCGGCCAGGAACGGCCAGGAGGCGAAGAAACCCACGTGAAGCCACGGTAAATGGCGTTCGTTAGCCAGATAAGTGGGGAACCAGGTCAGGAAGAAAACCAGCGTGGTGTTACCGGCAAACTGCCCCAGGCTGGCGCCGATAATCTGTCGGCAGCACAGCAGGCGTTTGGCATCGGGCCAGTTAAACGGGATATTTTCATCGGCGCTAGCCGTATTTTCTACGCCGATATATTCCAGCTCTGCTTTATTTGCAGTCTTTGATTGATGCGGTTCATGATAAAATTTCCACCACACAAAAGTGAATGCAATGCCCAGGCCGCCGGTCAGGAAAAATAGCGTTCTCCAGCCATGATGCTCCAGAATTAAAAAAAGTAGCGGAGAGAATGCGGCCAGTCCAATATATTCACCGACGGTGTAAGTCGCCGTTGCCCGAGCGCGTTCATGCTGGGGAAACCATTTACTCACGACCCGACTATTCACCGGAAAGCAGGGGGCTTCGCTGATGCCTAAACCTAATCGCAGCAGCAGCAATGATTTTAAGCCTACGGAAAAGCTTTGTAATAGGGTAAAAGTTGACCAGAAGAAAATAGAAAGCGCGTAAGTTAATTTATTACCGAAGCGATCTAAAAACATTCCCCCGGGAATTTGTGCCAGCGCGTAGGTCCAGGCGAAAGCGGAAAAAACGATACCCATCATCGCCGGGTCGATATGGATTTCGCTCGTTAACTTAGGTGCAACAATACCTAAAATAGTACGATCGAGATAATTTATCATCGTCCCGATCGATAGTAACATTAAAATTACAATTCGTGTTTTAGTTCGCTTTTGCGTGGCCGACGGCAAAATCGGCCGTTCCTGAGCATTGAGTGTCCTCATAGAGAGTTCCTTTAAAGTTTAAAATATTTTTGCATGTATTTATGCATGCAGAAATACTCTGCTTAAGTATTGACTCTATCGATGATTGGTCATGCCTTGTTACCCCTGGAACGAAATGGTAAAACAATATTTGATATGACTCCGATATTTCTCCTTTCCGGCTCATCATAGATAGCTTGTATGGTATATTAAGCGCATTAGTTTTATTTTTATATTATACGAGCAAAAATAATGAACCTAAAGCAACTTTATTATTTTAAGCGACTGGCAGAAACTGAGCATTACACTGAAGCTGCCTCCAGCCTTTTTATCACCCAACCGTCCCTGAGCCATGCCATATCTGAACTGGAGAAAGAGCTGGGAGTGGCGCTATTTGCCAGGAAAGGGCGCAATGTCAAGATTACGCAGAATGGTAGGCGCTTTCTGCCCTACGTGGAAGATGCGCTGGCCTCGTTAGAAAATGGCCGTATGACGTTGCAAAAAAATAGCGCTGAGAACAAAGAAAATATTCGCATTGCATTTATTTATACCATGGGCGAATATGTTGTTCCGCAGTTAATTAACAAATATTCGCTGTCACCATCTCGTCACAATGTGACATTTTCTTTTACTCAGGGAACCTCGTTAACCCTTCTCCAGGAACTGAAAGCCGGAAAAAGCGATCTGGCTATTTGTTCCTATATTGCGGATGAACCGGATATTGACTTTATTCCTATTATTCAACAAGAACTGGTCGTAGTGACGGCAAAAGATCATCCTCTGGCCAGGCTTTATGAAAATGAAGTCGACCTGGTGGAGACGATCCACTACCCCTATATCTATTTTTCAGAAAATAGCGGTCTGCGACCTTTTATTGATAACGTGTTTATGCAGCAAAAACTGGTTCCGGATATTGCCTGCTACGTTGATGAGGATACGGCGATGGCGGGGCTGGTTAGTATTGATTACGGTATTGCGATTATGCCGAGAATTTCCGCGCTGTCGTATTACAACGTGCATATCCTGACGATCAAAAATGCCATTCCTCCGCGTTATATCTATCTGGCGACTATGAAGGAGCGGGTACTTTCCCCGGCCATTCAGTCATTTAAAGATGTCATTATTAATGACAGCCAAAAAATCAGATAACAAGATGCCCGGAGGGTGACCTCCGGGCGATGGTTTCATCAGGAAAGAATATCCATCAGTTCACGCAGCTGGGTAATGGCGATTTGCCCTGGCGCAGAAGCCTGACCGACGGTGCCAAAGGTCATTGCTGAACCGAACAAACGGCCGGTTACCCGGCTCACGCCGCCGGATTTACCCATCGACATCGTGATTAATGGGCGAGTGGCATACTTCTCTTTCATCGTCAGCGTTGCCGAAAGCAGGGTCAGAACATCTTGCGGCGACTGTGGCATAACCGCGATCTTCGGCAGGTCAGCACCAAGATCCTGCATGCGACGCAGACGATAGATGATATCTTCCTGAGCCGGCGTTTTATGAAAATCGTGATTGCTCATGATAACTTTAACGCCCGCAGCGTGGGCATCGCTCACCAGCGAGCGAATTTGCGCTTCGTCGTTGAACAGCTCGATATCAATCACGTCGGTCAGACCGCTAACGGCCGCCTGGCGATTCAGCTCAAAATAGGCTTCGTCGCTGATTTCCGTTTCGCCACCCTCTTTTTTGCTGCGGAAGGTAAACAGCAGAGGAATCTCTTTCAGCAGCTGGCGAATTTCGCCCAGCGCCAGCAGAACCTGCTCAGTTTCTCTGACCTGGGTGAAGTGATCGACGCGCCATTCGATAATATCGGCTCCGGCGGTAGCCAGCGCGCGTGCGTTAGTCTGCAGCTCGGCAAGCGTTTTGCCGATCAGCGGTACGCAGATTAAGGTTTCCCCTTCCTGGAAGGTGATGTTTTTTACTGTTACTGCTTTAGTCATGTTGGTATCCATTATTCTTTTTGTCATTGACCATCAGGCGGTTGCTGCAACGCGGGATGTTTTTGCAGCGGCGCGAACCTGAAGCTGACGATAACCGATGTACAGGGCGATCACAAAGCCGACGATAGCGATCAGAAGATCGAACCACATAATGCTGGCGATACCAATCTTCGACAGTTTTGCCGTAATCAGCGGGATCGTAAAGCTGGCCAGACTTCCTGCGGTATAAAAGATCCCGGTGGCTTTGCCTTTCCCGTTCGGAAAGCTCATGGCCATGATGGTCGCGCCTATCTGCAGCACGCCGCCTGCGGCGGCAAAGCCGATGATAAAGGCAAAGCCGGTCACAATCATTGGCGTCGGGAACAGGCAAACGATCAGCAGTGAAATCATCGACAGGAAAGTGTAGATGATCATAGCGACGGCTGAGCTGAATACCTCTTTAACAAAAGCCGCAGTGACGAATACGCAGGTCAGTGAACCGGCAGTATAGACGCTCAAGAGTTTAATAGCCGACTCGTGAGGGATGCCGGCAACGAACTCGCCGTACTGCGCTAACCACTGGCTTACCAGATAAAAAGTCGCCATACCGATGTAACCGTACAGGGTAAAGATGACCATATCCAGTTTGCCGGAGTCCGCCTGCGGAGCGGCGGCGGCAGTCACTGATTTCTCTGCGGTTTCCTTTTTCGCCCGATGATCCGGGAAAGGCATTTTTATCAGGTAGACCGCGCTCAGGATCATTAATGCTGCAGCGATGATAAACGACCACCCGTACCACATATTCGCCCATATCAGCGCACCGATAATGAACGGCAGCAGGAACTGCCCGGCAGAGACAAAGGCTTTGATCAACACATTAGCCCGGCTGGCGGAGTTAGGGAAAGACTCCATCAGCGCCGGATAGGTACCGGAGTCGAGGAAGCTGTTCGCCAGGCCCGCCATAATGCCGCAGCAGTAGGCCAGATAGATGTTTTTCGTCAGCAGAATACCGAGGAAGAACACCACATAACTGGCTATGCCGAGATAGATAAAGGGTTTACGACCAAAACGGTCGGACAGGAATCCTGTCACGATCGTGGCGAGCTTACCGATCCCGAGCGACGAGATAACGATGGAGACGCCGGCAGCGTCGGTTCCCCATTGTTCCTGCAGATTCGCCATATTGAGGGTAATTAACAAAACCCCCATACCGTGGATCAGATAGTTAAGATATAGCCCAGCTGCCGTTGGGACATATTGATTTTTCATCGCGCCCATCCTTAGAACAGGATATTTTTGACGTGTTCAACCGGCATTTCTTTGCCTGTCCAGATTTCAAAAGCGCGCGCGCCTTGCCAGAGCATCATCCCCAGACCGTTGATGGTGCGGCAGCCTTTTTTCTCAGCCACTTCCAGCAGATAAGTTTTGCGCGGGTTGTAGACCACGTCAGAAACGATCAGGTCCGGGCGCAGGAAGCTGTCGTCAGGCAGCAGCATCTGGCCTTCAAACGGTTTCATCCCCACGCCGGTGGCGTTGGTCAGAATGACGCTGCTGTCGATTTCCGCGCGCAGTTTGTCATGATCGTCCAGATCGAACAGGTGGATCTCGCAGTTGGTGTTATTACGGATTTTGGCAACGGTCTGTTCTGCGTTGGCGAAGAATTTATCTTTGCGGTTGAAGATGGAGATCGCTTTGACGCCATCAAGCGCGGCCTGAACGCAGAGCGCGGTTGCCGCACCGCCAGCGCCCAGAACGGTCATCTTTTTGCCGATGATATCAATGCCTTCTTCTTTGAGCGCGCGCATATATCCGGTGCCATCGGTGATATGGCCGGTCAGGACGCCATTGTCGTTCACCACGGTATTCACCGCGCCAACCAGTTCTGCCGCCGGCGAGAGTTTGTCCAGATACTGGCAAATCTCCGTTTTGTTCGGCATGGAGACGTTACAGCCGCGCAGTTTTAATGCACGAAAACCCTGTACGACATCTTTCAGCTCTTCATTACCTACTTCGAACGCCAGATAAACGTAGTCCAGTCCCAGATGGGCAAAGGCTTCGTTATGCATAGTCGGCGACATGCTGTGACGAATCGGGGTCGCAATCAGGCCAATCAGCTCGGTGTGTCCAGTAATACGTTCTGCCATGATAAAGTCCTCAATATGTTAGAAATGGAATTTTTGTCGATTCGCGGTTGCCGAGAGCGCCCATATCTTCAAGGGTGTCCAGTACGTTGCGCCCTTCGCGCACGCCATCAATGATTCGCCGGGCCATCAGGCTGTCGCCGATGTTCATTATTTTTACGTTATTGGCTCTGGCCCATTGTTCAATCTCAGTGAGACCGGCGGTATTGGCGCGCATTCCCAGGCAGACGAAGCCGTAATCAAAAGGAATGTCAAAGGTGCCATCCGCATTTTTAACGGTGAAATGCGTTGGGGTGACGGCAACCAGCTGCGTACGCATGTGCTGTTCCACGTGATGTTCATCGAGCATGGTCAACATGGCATTTTTAGTAATGATGTCCAGGTCGCGTCCCGGCGCGTCCTGCATCTCGATAAGCACGGCGCTGGCGCCGCGCGCGGAGAAGTATTCAATAACATCCAGACCTACGGCGCCTGCGCCGACGACAGCGATGCGTTTACCTGTAGCATCGGCAAACTGGTCCAGATGATGAATCATGTTGGTGATGGAGAAGACGTTTCCGCCTTCGACATCGATGTTCTCGCGCAGTCCTTCAATTGGCGGCAGCAGAGGAACTGAACCGGTTGCGTTGACGATTAAATCCGGGCGAAGAGCGGAAACGGATGCCACGGTGGCGCGCTTGCCGACCTGCAGCATCAGGTTATCGAGCGAGGCGATACGGTTTTTCATAAACTGCGGAAAATCGGCGATACGCTTTTTCTCCGGCAGCAGGGAGATCTCGCTGGCCAGTCCGCCGATGCTGTGCTTCTCTTCCAGCAGCCAGGTATGGCAGCCGACTTCCGCCGCGGTGCAGGCCGCTTCCATTCCCGCCGTACCCGCGCCGATAACCACGACGTTGGTATCGCGGATAACGCGCTGCTGTTTATAGGCATCGCCGTGGATAATATCCGGGTTAATCGAGCAGCGCAGAGGGCGGGAGCGGGCGATGCGGTGATCCGCGCAGCCGATGTTGCAGGAGATGCATTTCCGCATCAAACGCTCGTTACCGCTCTGCACTTTTTGTACCCACTCCGGCTCGGCGATCAGTCCGCGGCCAATGGCTATCAGGTCAGCATCGCCGCTGGCGATAATATCTTCAGCGACTTTCGGGGTACGGATATTGCCGGCAATTACCGTTGGCTTGTGGAATTTGTCGCGTACCGCACGGGAGAGATAGCGCTTCCAGCCATCTTCCAGAGACATCTGGTCAATCTGGAAATTCAGGTTGTCGTTTTGCGCGGCGGAGACGTTGATAATATCGACTTTCTCCTGGCACAATTCGAGGATCCGCAAGGAATCTTCGAGCGTATTCCCGCCCTCCAGGAAGTCATCGGCGCTAATACGCAGGCTGACCGGGAAACGCGGACCAACGCAGGCGCGTACCTTATCGACGATTAAGGTTAATATTCTGGCGCGATTCTCTACGCTGCCGCCAAATTCATCGGTACGCTTATTAAACAGCGGTGATAAAAACTGACTAATTAAATAAGAGTGGCCGGCGTGAATTTCCACACAGTCGAAACCAGCGCGGCGAACGCGTTCCGCAGCATCACCAAACTTATCGACGGCATGATATATCTCGTCGTGCGTCATCGGACGGGGAATATTACCGTTCTTTTTGGACGGCGTGCTGGAAGAGGAAAGCGGCATTTCACCGTTCAGGCGATATGCATAGGCCGATGCGCCAGCGTGGTTTAACTGAATACCGACGCAGGCGCCGTGTTTATGTAAGGTTTCGGTTAATTTGAACAGGCGCGGAATATACTGATCGTTATCGATACGCAGCTGGGTTGTGCCATTAGAAGCGAATGGAAAATCGATACAAATATTCTCGATAGTGATGAGTCCTGTGCCGCCCCGCGCGCGTAGCTCATAGTAGTCAATCTGTTCCTGAGTGACTTCACCGTTCAGGCTCGCCAGGTTGGTCCCCATTGGCGGCATAATGATGCGGTTTTTTATTGTCATCCCGTTAATGGTCAACGGGGAAAAAAGATGGGGGTAGTGGCTCATATGCTCTCTCCACTGGATGCCTGATGGCCGCTATTGGGCGATCCTGGCCGGTCCAAAGTTAATATTTCTCTGTGGGGAAAGATAACGAGGCGTCCAATAGAAAAATAATGCTTTTTTTTGCGTGGAGCTATAGGGGGACTCTATGGGATTAACATTCGATTCACATATTCATGTTTTTATCTTAAATATTTCAATCGAATTTTTACTTGTACTTGTGGAATGACACAAAAAAAGTAGGTGAATGATTGAATAGATGCCCAATTGATAATGATTTATTTTTTTATCGGCAAAATTTTCTATCTATCAAATCAGTCTGGATATTATATATGTGCGCTAGATCTCATTTTCATCGGCAGAAAAAAGCCCGGATGTTCGTCCGGGCTGAGATAGCAATGGCGGTTCGCCTTAATTCATAAAAGCCGGCAGTTTTTTCTCATAGGCCGAGATGGCCTCTTCGTGCTGCAGGGTCAGACCGATGCTGTCCAGGCCGTTAAGCATGCAGTGGCGGCGGAAAGCGTCAATTTTAAAGCTCCAGGATTTATCGCCAGCTTTCACGACCTCGGCTTGCAGATCGACTTCAAACTTAATGCCGGGCTGAGACTGGACCAGCTTAAAGAGCTCATCAACCTGTTCTTCGCTCAGCGTGACCGGCAGCAGCTGATTGTTAAAGCTGTTGCCATAGAAGATATCGGCGAAGCTGGGCGCGATGACGACTTTAAAACCGTAATCGGTCAGCGCCCACGGCGCATGCTCGCGGGAGGAGCCGCAGCCGAAGTTTTCTCGCGCCAGCAGGATAGAGGCGCCTTTATACTCCGGAAAGTTCAGCACGAATTCCGGGTTAGGCTGTTCGCCTTTATCGTCCAGGAAGCGCCAGTCGTTAAACAGATGGGCGCCAAAACCGGTACGCGTGACTTTCTGCAGAAACTGTTTTGGAATGATTGCATCAGTATCGACGTTCGCGGCATCCAGCGGAACCACCAGGCCGGTATGTTGGATAAATTTCTCTGCCATGAGGGTTTCCTTATTTCAAGCTACGGATATCGGCGAAATGACCGGTAACGGCCGCCGCGGCTGCCATGGCCGGGCTAACCAGATGGGTGCGCCCGCCGCGGCCCTGACGGCCTTCAAAGTTACGGTTGCTGGTGGAAGCGCAGCGCTCGCCCGGATTCAGGCGGTCGTTGTTCATCGCCAGGCACATAGAGCAGCCAGGTAAACGCCACTCAAAACCGGCTTCAATAAAGATTTTATCCAGACCTTCCGCTTCGGCCTGCGCTTTCACCGGGCCGGAACCTGGGACGACCAGCGCCTGAACGCCCGGCGCCACTTTACGGCCTTTAGCGATCTCGGCGGCCGCGCGTAAGTCTTCGATGCGCGAGTTGGTGCAGGAACCGATAAAGACTTTATCAATCGCTACTTCGGTTAACGGTACGCCAGATTTCAGCCCCATATAGGCCAGCGCTTTTTCCGCGCTTGCGCGCTCTACCGGGTCGTTGAACGATGCCGGATCCGGGATGATGTCGGTGACGGATATCACTTGCCCTGGGTTGGTGCCCCAGGTGACCTGCGGAGCAATATCTTCCGCCTGCAGCGTGACAACGCTGTCAAACGTCGCGCCATCATCGGTAGTCAGGGTCTTCCACCAGGCGACGGCTTCGTCAAAATCCTGGCCCTTCGGCGCGTGCAGACGGCCTTTCACGTAATCGAAGGTGGTTTGGTCAGGCGCCACCAGGCCCGCTTTCGCGCCCATTTCGATCGCCATATTGCACAGAGTCATACGGCCTTCCATGCTTAAATCACGGATGGCTTCGCCGCAAAATTCGACAACATGACCGGTGCCGCCGGCGCTGCCGGTTTTACCGATAATCGCCAGAACGATATCTTTGGCGGTGATGCCCGGGGCTGCTTTACCCTTGACCTCAATCTTCATGGTTTTGGCGCGGCCCTGCTTCAGCGTCTGCGTTGCCAGAACGTGCTCGACTTCGGAGGTGCCGATACCGAATGCCAGCGCGCCGAATGCGCCATGGGTTGCCGTATGGGAGTCGCCGCAGACGATGGTCATGCCCGGCAGGGTCACACCCTGTTCCGGCCCCATCACGTGCACGATGCCCTGGTAAGGGTGATTCAGGTCATACAGTTCAACGCCGAACTCTTTGCAGTTTTTAATCAACTCCTGCATCTGGATACGCGCCATTTCGCCGGACGCATTAATGTCTTTAGTTTGCGTCGATACGTTGTGATCCATCGTGGCGAAGGTTTTACCCGGCTGGCGTACCGGACGTTTATGGGCGCGCAGGCCGTCAAACGCCTGCGGCGAGGTCACCTCATGAACCAGATGACGGTCAATGTACAGCAGCGGGGTTTCGTTTTGCGCTTCATAAACGACGTGAGCATCAAACAATTTTTCGTATAACGTCTTCGCCATGATTACACCCCTTCAGCGACATAGCGGGCAATGATATCGCCCATTTCATCGGTACTGACCGCCGCCGCACCGCGCGCTAAATCGCCGGTACGTACGCCTTCTTCTAATGCGCGGTTGATCGCGTTCTCAATCGCAGTGGCCGCGTTGTCGGCATCCAGGCTGTAGCGCAGCAGCAGCGCCAGCGAGAGGATCTGTGCGATAGGGTTAGCGATGTTTTTGCCGGCGATATCCGGCGCGGAGCCACCTGCTGGTTCATATAAACCAAAGCCTTGCTCGTTGAGGCTGGCTGACGGCAGCATGCCCATCGAACCGGTAATCATGGCGCATTCGTCAGACAGGATGTCGCCGAAAAGGTTGGAACACAGCAGAACGTCGAACTGAGAAGGATCTTTAATCAGCTGCATGGTGGCGTTGTCGATGTACATATGCGACAGCTCAACGTCAGGATACTGCTTACTGATTTCACTAACGATTTCACGCCATAAAATAGAGGACTGCAGGACGTTAGCCTTATCAATAGAAGTCACTTTGTGACGACGTTTACGGGCGGATTCGAAGGCAATGTGCGCGATACGCTCAATCTCGAAGCGGTGGTATACCTCGGTATCAAATGCTTTTTCATGCTGACCGCTACCTTCGCGACCCTTCGGCTGGCCAAAGTAAATGCCGCCGGTCAGTTCACGCACGCATAAAATGTCGAAGCCGTTGGCGGCGATATCGGCGCGCAGCGGGCAAAACTCTTCCAGCCCCTGATACAGCTTAGCCGGACGCAGGTTGCTGAATAATTTAAAGTGTTTCCGCAGGGGCAGCAGCGCACCGCGCTCCGGCTGCTCAGCGGGCGGCAGATGCTCCCATTTCGGTCCGCCAACGGAGCCGAACAGAATTGCGTCAGCCTGCTCGCAGCCTTCAACGGTAGACTGAGGCAGCGGAGTGCCCTGACGATCGATGGCGATACCGCCAACGTCATGCTGGCTGGTGGTAATGCGCATATCAAAACGGTTGCGAACGGCTTCCAGTACTTTCATTGCCTGGTTCATGACTTCCGGGCCAATACCATCACCTGGTAAAACAGCAATATGGTAATTCTTCGACATTACACGGTTTCCTTATTGTTCTCTTTATTCTGAGCTTTGCGTTGCAATTCTTTTTCGACTTCAGCGGCGCGCCAGATATTGTTCAGGACGTGAACCATCGCTTTCGCGGAGGATTCCACGATGTCCGTCGCCAGGCCAACGCCGTGGAAGCGGCGGCCGTTGTAGTTTGCCACGATGTCCACCTGGCCCAGCGCATCCTTGCCCTGACCCTTGGCGTTCAGGTCATATTTGACCAGCTCAACCTCATAGCCGGTGATGCGGTTAATCGCCTGGTAGATGGCGTCAACCGGCCCGTTGCCGTTGGCGGCCTCAGCTTTGGTGTCTTCGCCGCAGACCAGCTTCACGGAGGCGGTTGCGATGTCGCTGGAACCGGACTGCACGCTGAAGTAATCCAGACGGAAATGCTCCGGTTCTTCCTGTTGTTTGTTAATAAAGGCTAACGCTTCCAGGTCATAGTCAAATACCTGGCCCTTTTTATCCGCCAGCTTCAGGAACGCTTCATACAGGTGATCCATGTTGTAGTCGCTGTCCTTATAGCCCATCTCTTCCATACGGTGTTTCACCGCCGCGCGGCCGGAGCGGGAAGTCAGGTTCAGCTGTACCTGGTTCAGACCGATAGATTCTGGCGTCATGATTTCGTAGTTTTCGCGATTCTTCAGCACGCCATCCTGGTGAATACCGGAAGAGTGGGCGAAGGCGCCGGTACCGACGATCGCTTTATTGGCAGGAATCGGCATATTACAGATCTGGCTGACGGTCTGGCTGGTACGCCAGATTTCCTGGTGATTAATGCGGGTGTGCACATTCATAATGTCTTTGCGCACTTTAATCGCCATAATCACTTCTTCCAGCGAGCAGTTACCCGCGCGCTCGCCGATGCCGTTCATTGCGCCTTCAACCTGGCGAGCGCCGGCATGGACCGCGGCGAGGGCGTTACCCACCGCGATACCCAAATCGTCATGGGTATGGACGGAGATAATGGCTTTATCGATATTGGGAACGTGTTCGTACAGGCCGGTTATGATATTGGCGAATTCGAACGGCATGGTGTAGCCAACGGTATCAGGGATATTGATGGTCGTTGCGCCGGCATTTATCGCGGCTTCGACGACGCGGGCCAGATCCGCAATCGGCGTACGGCCAGCATCTTCACAGGAAAACTCAACGTCGTCAGTGTAGTTGCGGGCGCGCTTAACCATATAGATGGCGCGTTCAATCACTTCATCCAGATTACTGCGCAGCTTGGTCGCGATGTGCATCGGTGAGGTGGCGATAAAGGTATGAATACGGAAGGCTTCCGCGACCTTCAGCGATTCCGCCGCAACGTCGATATCTTTTTCAACGCAGCGGGCCAGCGCGCAAACGCGGCTGTTTTTGATGGTGCGTGCGATGGTTTGCACGGATTCAAAATCGCCCGGGGATGAAACCGGAAAACCGACTTCCATCACGTCAACGCCCATCCGCTCCAGGGCCATAGCAATCTGCAGTTTCTCTTTCACACTCAGGCTGGCTTGTAACGCTTGTTCACCGTCGCGTAAGGTCGTATCGAAAATAATGACTTGCTGGCTCATGGTTTAGATCCTTGGTCTGTGTCCTGGCGCCTTGCTAGCGAGCATAAAAAAACCCGCGCATTGGCGCGGGTTTTATAGTCTTGCTGGAAGATGACTTAACGATGAACGTCGCCCAACAGCCTACCGCGCAAAATGGATGCGTTTAGTAGTAGTAGGCTGAGAAAGCGAATGCTGCGAATCATTGCGTCATGCTCCAGATGAAATCGTTATGCTTTTAGAGTTACTGGATATGGGTTTTGATGTCAACCCCCGGGCGTAGAAAACGTCTTTTTACCTAACAGGCGCATTAGCTAATTGTGCTGACGATCGCGCTTTTTGGCCGATGATCCTTTTTTGGACATCACTTCATGTTGAGTTATTTTCACCATTTGATAATTTTTATTTTCAATTGAATCTTCATGGATATCGCTGTCGCGCAGGATGATATCCTGATGAAAATTATAAACTTATTTGTTTTGTGAATGTGTTTGTGAATATGATGGTTCATTATCAATGATAATAAAATGTGAAGTTTAAGGATGGCTTAAGCTGATATTTTAATAATGCTTAAGTTAAAGTTAACCACTGCTGTTATTGTTTATTTTTGATATTTATGGGTACACTTGATTTTATCAAGTAAACAATATGGTTTAAGTGGTCGCGGGTACTTTCAAATGCAGACTTTTCGTCGCCACTCATAACCTTGATATATTCCTAAAATTCATCTTTGCCCTTTTGTAAATGTCATATGCATGATAAATGATATTCTGAGAATTAATTACTGCACTTTGGCAAAGGGAATTTAGCGTGACAGTGGAGTTAAATATGTTAAATGAAGGTACTGAATATAAGTCGACCTCTGAGGTAGAAAACACAAAACCCCAGCTGCGGATGGTCGACCTCAATCTGTTAACCGTATTTGATGCGGTAATGCAGGAGCAAAATATCACCCGTGCGGCGCACTCTTTGGGAATGTCCCAGCCGGCGGTCAGCAATGCGGTCTCGCGCCTGAAAGTGATGTTTAATGATGAGCTGTTTGTTCGTTATGGGCGCGGCATCCAGCCTACGGCGCGGGCTTTCCAGCTATTTGGTTCCGTACGGCAGGCTCTGCAGCTGGTGCAAAACGAATTACCGGGCTCGGGCTTTGAGCCGCTCAGCAGCGAGCGGGTCTTTAATTTATGCGTGTGCAGCCCGCTGGATAACGCTTTAACTTCGGTTATTTTCAACAAAGTTGGCGAGATTGCGCCCAACATTCATTTGGTCTTTAAATCGGCATTGAATCAAAACACGGAACATCAATTACGCTATCAGGAAATTGAATTCGTTATTGGTTATGAAGAGTTTCGTCGTCCTGAGTTTGCCTGCGTACCTTTATTTAAAGATGAAATGGTACTGGTGGCAAGTCGCAAGCATCCGCGTATTTCCGGGCCGCTGATGGAAAATGATATTTATCAGGAGGAGCACGCCGTTGTCGCTCTTGATCGTTACGCATCATTTAGTCAGCCATGGTATGACACTGCGGATAAACAGTCTCGTATTGCCTATCAAGGCAACGCAATGGTTAGCGTATTAAACGTTGTTTCCCAAACCAATATGGTCGCTATCGCGCCGCGCTGGCTGGCCAGCGAGTTCGCCGATAAGTTGGATTTGCAAATATTACCTCTACCGTTGAAGGTCAATAGCCGTACCTGCTATCTCTCCTGGCATGAAGCGGCAGGCCGCGATAAAGGCCATCAGTGGATGGAAGAATTGCTGGTGAGTATCTGCCAGCGCTAAACTGTCGCAATACAAACGGGGGCTTCGGCTCCTGCTTTGTGTGACAAAAATCACTAAATGCAGAATTTTATTCTGTTTGCATTGTTCGGTAACCAACGCGGTCAGATAAAAAATGGATGATTTGCTGCTGTTGGTTATTTTCCCCGAGCATTGACTATCATATTTTCTTATCGCCGAAGTTTTTCACCGTGTTTTACCTGCGAATCTTTCTTTTATTCTTTTAATGCCGGTCAAGCGCCGACGCTCGCCAATTGCCTGCCCGTAAGCGAGCAGTTATGGTAACGGCATGCAGTCTATTCATCTCAATGCGAAGCTATTGCGCTTCGTCTTGTGCGAGCGCGCGGAAATCGGATTCCGCTGTCGTTAAAAACAATAAGCCGGGAGGCAAACCATGGAGATGTTGTCAGGAGCCGAAATGGTCGTCCAGTCGCTGGTCGATCAGGGCGTCAAGCAGGTGTTCGGTTATCCCGGGGGCGCGGTCCTCGATATCTATGATGCGTTACACACCCTTGGCGGAATCGATCACGTTCTGGTCCGTCATGAGCAAGCGGCCGTTCATATGGCGGATGGTCTTGCTCGCGCAACGGGCGAAGTCGGAGTGGTACTGGTGACCTCGGGCCCGGGGGCGACCAACGCCATCACCGGCATTGCGACGGCTTATATGGATTCCATCCCGCTGGTGATTCTTTCCGGCCAGGTCGCGACCTCCTTAATCGGTTACGATGCTTTCCAGGAGTGCGACATGGTTGGCATCTCCCGACCGGTGGTAAAGCACAGCTTTCTGGTTAAGCAAACCGAAGATATCCCCGGCGTACTGAAAAAAGCGTTTTGGCTGGCCGCCAGCGGGCGCCCTGGTCCGGTCGTCGTGGATTTACCGAAAGATATTCTCAACCCGGCTAAAAAACTGCCCTACAGCTGGCCGGATACGGTTAGCATGCGTTCTTATAATCCGACGACGTCCGGTCATAAAGGGCAGATTAAGCGAGCGCTGCAGACGCTGATAGCGGCAAAAAAACCGGTCGTTTATGTAGGGGGCGGGGCGATCAATGCGCAATGTGAACCGCAGCTATACGCGCTGGTTGAGAAACTGAAGTTACCGGTAGCTTCATCGCTGATGGGGCTGGGCGCTTTCCCTGCGTCGCACCAGCAGGCATTAGGGATGCTGGGCATGCATGGGACCTATGAAGCCAATATGACCATGCACAATTCCGACGTGATTTTCGCCGTTGGCGTGCGCTTTGACGATCGTACGACGAATAACCTGGCCCGCTACTGTCCGAACGCTACGGTGCTGCATATTGATATCGATCCGACTTCGATATCCAAAACCGTTCCTGCCGACGTGCCTATTGTGGGTGACGCTCGCCTGGTGCTGGAACAGATGCTGGAGCTGCTCGAACACGAGGAGACACAGCAGCCACTCGATGAAATTCGCGACTGGTGGCAGCAAATTGAACAGTGGCGCGCGCGTCACTGCCTGCAATACGACACGCAAAGCGGCAAGATTAAACCGCAGGCGGTTATTGAAACGATCTGGCGGCTGACTAACGGCGATGCGTACGTAACGTCCGACGTCGGTCAGCATCAGATGTTCGCCGCTCTCTATTATCCTTTCGATAAACCGCGGCGCTGGATCAACTCGGGTGGTCTGGGAACCATGGGGTTCGGCCTTCCTGCTGCGCTTGGCGTGAAGATGGCGCTGCCGGAAGAGACGGTCATTTGCGTCACCGGCGATGGCAGTATCCAGATGAATATCCAGGAGCTCTCCACCGCGCTGCAGTACGAGCTGCCGGTGCTGGTGCTGAACCTGAATAACCGCTACCTCGGGATGGTGAAGCAGTGGCAGGATATGCTCTATTCGGGCCGCCATTCGCAATCCTATATGGAGTCACTGCCTGATTTTGCCCGCGTAGCGGAAGCCTATGGCCATGTGGGCATTCGTATTAGCGACCCGCAGGAACTGGAAGCGAAACTCGCTGAGGCGCTGGCGCAGGTGCGTAACAATCGACTGGTTTTTGTCGATGTGACGGTTGATGGCAGTGAGCATGTATACCCTATGCAGATCCGCGGCGGCGGTATGGACGAGATGTGGCTGAGCAAAACGGAGAGGACCTGATTATGCGCCGGATATTATCAGTATTACTGGAGAACGAATCGGGTGCTTTATCCCGCGTGATCGGCCTCTTTTCCCAGCGTGGTTATAATATTGAAAGTCTGACGGTAGCGCCGACGGACGATCCGACGCTCTCCCGCATGACGATTCAAACCGTTGGTGATGAGAAAGCCATTGAGCAGATCGAAAAGCAGCTGCATAAGCTGGTCGACGTTCTGCGCGTTAACGAGCTTGGGCAAGGCGCGCACGTAGAGCGTGAAATTATGCTGGTGAAAGTGCAGGCGAGCGGCTATGGACGCGATGAGGTGAAACGCAATACGGAAATCTTCCGCGGGCAAATTATCGATGTCACGCCGTCTATCTATACTGTTCAACTGGCGGGAACCAGCGACAAGCTGGATGCGTTTTTGGCTTCTCTGCGCGACGTGGCGCGAATTGTTGAAGTCGCCCGCTCGGGCGTGGTTGGTTTATCTCGCGGTGACAAAATCATGCGTTGAGCCCTGAAACTGACGTAAAAATAGCCCGACACAGCGTGCCGGGCTATTTTTTTGCGAATTCGGTGGGAACTGTGGACTAAAGCGGTTGCTGCGCTTACTTTTCTGCGCTTAGATGTTATAAAAACGAGCTCGTACCTGAAGAATGGTTATGTTCTGTACTTATTACCCAAGGGGCAATTGTGAAACTGGATGAAATCGCCCGGCTGGCCGGCGTCTCGCGAACGACCGCTAGCTATGTGATTAATGGTAAAGCGAAGCAGTATCGCGTTAGCGATAAAACTGTTGAGAAGGTGATGGCGGTCGTTCGTGAGCACAACTATCACCCCAACGCGGTTGCTGCAGGCTTGCGTGCAGGACGTACGCGTTCTATCGGTTTGGTTATCCCGGACCTGGAAAACACCAGCTATACGCGCATCGCTAATTACCTGGAGCGTCAGGCGCGCCAGCGCGGCTATCAGCTATTGATCGCTTGCTCCGAGGATCAGCCGGATAACGAAATGCGCTGTATTGAGCATCTGCTGCAGCGACAGGTCGACGCGATTATCGTTTCCACCTCATTACCGCCTGAACATCCGTTCTATCAGCGCTGGGCTAACGATCCTTTCCCGATTGTCGCCCTCGACCGCGCTCTCGATCGAGAACACTTCACCAGCGTAGTTGGTGCCGATCAGGATGATGCCGAAATGCTTGGTGCGGAGCTGCGTAAGTTTCCCGCTGAAACGGTGCTGTATCTCGGCGCTTTGCCGGAGCTTTCCGTGAGCTTCCTGCGCGAGCAGGGATTCCGTACGGCGTGGAAGGACGATCCCCGAGAGGTACATTTCCTCTATGCAAATAGCTATGAGCGAGAAGCCGCGGCCCAGCTTTTCGAAAAGTGGCTGGAAACTCATCCGATGCCTCAGGCGCTATTTACAACTTCATTTCCGTTACTGCAGGGGGTGATGGACGTCACGCTGCGCCGGGAAGGGAAGCTGCCTTCTGAACTGGCCATTGCCACTTTTGGCGATAACGAGCTGCTGGATTTCCTCCAGTGCCCCGTTTTGGCCGTGGCTCAGCGCCACCGCGATGTCGCGGAACGCGTGCTGGAGATCGTGCTCGCCAGCCTTGATGAACCGCGGAAGCCCAAACCGGGTTTAAGCCGCATACGGCGCAACCTTTATCGTCGCGGCAGCCTGAACCGTCGCTGAGCACAATACCAGGATTATTCGTAGAAAATTCGCCAGACGGAGACGCGTCTGGCGATAATCTGGATAAATGACGTAAAAATTGCAGGGTTAAGGATCTTTCAGACAAATCCTTAATCTTCCTGACATCTCTTTTAATTCTATTCTTAGCGCCATTTATTTAGCGGTTTAATTAACCGATAAAAGGATTAGCGTATTTATTTGTATTATTTTGTTACATTCGGCGGATGAGTTGCTGAATTAACACTCATTTCCTCACGCTTATGCTCGCCAAAAGCGCTGTACCCCGCAGTAAGAGAGCCTCCCCAATGAAAACTGGTGCTGTTAACGGTCATCAGAATGGCCTAAAATGCCGCTCGCGTCGCAAACTGACACTTTATATTTTCCCTCAGAAGATATTTTGCTGCTTTTAACTGTTACAAGTTTGTTGGTTGTTTTCTTACCGATATTCATAACGTTAATTTGCCTCGTTTGTTGGTTGATTTTTCCTCAGGGCGAATATCGGCTGTAAATAATGGGTTTTTGAGCTCTGTTGGGATTCGTGCTGGCTTGACAAGCTTTTCCTCCGCTCCGTAAACTCCTTCTTGTGGGAATTTGTGGGGTAAAGTGGCGAAAAGGGGTGAGGCTGGCATGTTCCGTGGGGCAACGTTAGTCAATCTCGACAGTAAAGGCCGTTTGGCCGTGCCGACGCGCTACCGCGACGGGCTGATCGAGGACGCTTCCGGTCAATTGGTGTGCACCATTGACATCCATCACCCATGCCTGCTGCTTTACCCTTTGCCTGAGTGGGAAATCATCGAGCAAAAATTATCGCGTTTATCGAGCATGAACCCCACCGAGCGGCGCGTACAGCGTTTGCTTTTGGGACATGCCAGCGAATGTCAGATGGATAGCGCCGGGAGGCTATTAATAGCCCCGGTGCTGCGGCAACATGCCGGGCTGACAAAAGAAGTGATGCTGGTCGGGCAGTTCAATAAGTTTGAGCTGTGGGATGAAACGACCTGGTATCAACGGGTCAAGGAAGATATCGACGCTGAGCAGTCCGCTTCCGGGGAACTGTCGGAGCGCCTGCAGGATTTGTCTTTGTAAAATGATGGAAAATTATAAACACACTACGGTACTTCTGGATGAAGCCGTTAACGGCCTGAATATTCGTCCTGACGGTATCTACATTGACGGTACCTTCGGCCGCGGCGGTCACTCGCGTCTGATCCTCTCCCAACTGGGAGCGGAGGGACGCCTGCTGGCGATAGATCGTGACCCACAGGCTATCGCCGTCGCGAAAACTATCGATGATCCCCGCTTTTCCATCGTTCATGGTCCATTTTCTCAGCTGGCCGACTATGTAGGCGAGCGCAACCTGACCGGCAAGATCGACGGTATTTTGCTCGATCTTGGCGTCTCCTCGCCGCAGCTGGATGACGCTGAACGCGGCTTTTCTTTTATGCGTGATGGCCCGCTGGATATGCGTATGGATCCGACGCGCGGCCAATCTGCCGCTGAATGGCTACAAACCGCCGACGAAGCCGATATCGCCTGGGTCATCAAAACTTTTGGTGAAGAGCGTTTTGGTAAACGTATTGCCCGCGCCATCGTCGAACGTAACCGCATCGAACCGATGACGCGCACCAAAGAGCTGGCGGAGGTCGTTGCGGCGGCAACGCCGGTGAAAGACAAATTCAAACATCCCGCGACCCGTACCTTCCAGGCGGTGCGCATTTGGGTAAATAGTGAACTGGAGGAGATAGAGCAGGCGCTAAAAAGCTCGCTCAGCGTGCTTGCCCCGGGCGGGCGGCTCTCAATTATTAGTTTCCACTCGCTGGAAGACCGTATTGTGAAGCGTTTTATGCGTGAGCAAAGCCGCGGTCCGCAGGTTCCGGCTGGGTTACCGATGACCGAAGAGCAGCTTAAAAAACTGGGCGGCCGTGAGCTAAGAGCATTAGGCAAGTTGATGCCGGGTGAAAAAGAGGTAGCTGAAAATCCTCGTGCCCGTAGTTCAGTTCTGCGTATTGCAGAGAGGACGAACGCATGATCGGCAGAGTGACAGAAGCCCTAAGCAAGGTTAAAGGGTCGATAGGAAGCAACGAGCGCCATGCTTTGCCTGGCGTGATCGGAGACGACCTTCTGCGGTTCGGGAAGCTGCCACTCTGCCTGTTCATTTGCATCATTATTACGGCGATTACGGTGGTGACAACGGCGCACCATACTCGCCTCTTAACGGCGCAGCGCGAACAACTGGTTCTGGAACGCGACGCGCTGGATATTGAATGGCGCAACCTGATCCTCGAAGAAAATGCTCTCGGCGATCACAGTCGGGTTGAGCGGATCGCGACCGAGAAGCTGCAGATGCAGCACGTCGATCCATCACAAGAAAATATCGTTGTACAGAAATAAGGATTATTGCGACGCATGAAAGCAGCGCCGAAAACGCCAAAAGCAAAACGTCAGGAAGAACAGGCCAACTTTATCAGTTGGCGTTTTGCGTTGCTGTGTGGCTGTATTCTGCTGGCGCTGGGCTTCCTGCTGGGCCGCGTGGCCTGGCTACAGGTGATTAGCCCGGACATGCTGGTACGCCAGGGCGATATGCGTTCTCTGCGCGTGCAGGAGGTTTCTACCGCGCGCGGAATGATAACCGATCGTTCCGGCCGTCCGCTGGCGGTGAGCGTACCGGTAAAAGCGATCTGGGCTGACCCGAAAGAGCTGCATGAAGCGGGCGGCGTCACCCTGGACAACCGCTGGAAGGCGCTGGCCGATGCGCTGAATATGCCGCTGGATCAGCTGGCATCGCGCATCAATACCAACCCACGGATGCGTTTCATCTACCTGGCGCGTCAGGTGAACCCTGATATGGCCGACTACATCCGTAAATTGAAGCTGCCGGGGATTCACCTGCGGGAAGAGTCCCGCCGCTACTATCCGTCGGGCGAAGTAACCGCTCACCTCATTGGCTTCACTAACGTTGATAGCCAGGGGATTGAGGGCGTTGAGAAGAGCTTCGATAAGTGGCTCACCGGCCAGCCCGGCGAGCGTATCGTACGTAAAGACCGCTATGGCCGGGTAATAGAAGATATTTCGTCCACCGATAGCCAGGCCGCGCATAACCTGGCGCTGAGCATCGATGAACGCCTCCAGGCGCTGGTTTATCGCGAACTGAACAATGCAGTGGCGTTCAACAAGGCGGAGTCAGGCACAGCGGTTCTGGTCGACGTCAACACCGGCGAAGTGCTGGCAATGGCTAACAGCCCTTCGTACAACCCGAATAATTTCGCCGGCACCTCTAAAGATACCATGCGTAACCGCGCCATTACCGACGTGTTTGAGCCGGGTTCAACGGTGAAGCCGATGGTGGTGATGACGGCCCTTCAGCGCGGCATTGTTAACGAAAATACCGTGCTGAATACCATTCCTTACCGAATTAACGGCCACGAAATCAAAGACGTGGCGCGCTACAGCGAATTGACCCTGACCGGGGTGCTACAGAAGTCGAGTAACGTCGGTGTTTCTAAGCTGGCGTTAGCGATGCCGTCCTCAGCGTTAGTAGATACTTACTCACGTTTTGGGCTTGGAAAAGCGACCAATTTGGGGTTGGTCGGAGAACGCAGTGGCTTATACCCTCAAAAACAACGGTGGTCTGACATAGAGAGGGCCACCTTTTCTTTCGGCTATGGGCTAATGGTAACGCCGTTACAGTTAGCGCGAGTCTACGCAACGATCGGCAGCTACGGCATCTATCGCCCGCTGTCGATTACCAAAGTTGATCCACCGGTTCCGGGCGAGCGCGTCTTCCCGGAATCACTCGTTCGTACCGTTGTTCACATGATGGAAAGCGTGGCGTTGCCCGGCGGCGGCGGCGTGAAGGCGGCGATCAAAGGCTATCGCATCGCCATTAAAACCGGTACGGCGAAAAAAGTAGGGCCGGATGGCCGCTACATCAACAAATATATTGCTTACACCGCAGGCGTTGCGCCCGCCAGCCATCCGCGCTTTGCGCTGGTGGTGGTGATCAACGATCCGCAGGCGGGCAAATACTACGGCGGCGCCGTTTCAGCGCCGGTCTTCGGTGCCATCATGGGCGGCGTGCTGCGTACCATGAACATTGAACCGGATGCGCTGGCAACGGCTGAAAAAAGTGAATTAGTGATTAATCAAGGCGAGGGAACAGGTGGCAGATCGTAATTTGCGCGACCTTCTCGCTCCGTGGGTGCCAAATGCGCCGGAGCGAATTCTGCGAGAAATGACGCTGGACAGCCGGGTGGCTGCTTCTGGCGATCTTTTTGTCGCGGTTTTAGGTCATCAGGCGGACGGGCGTCGTTATATCCCGCAGGCGATAGCGCAAGGTGTTGCTGCCATTATTGCTGAGGCCAAAGATGAGGCCCATGACGGCGAGATCCGTGAAATGCACGGGGTGCCGGTTATCTATCTCAGCCAACTCAACGAGCGCTTATCCGCGCTGGCCGGGCGTTTTTACCATCAGCCTTCAGAACAACTGCGCCTGGTGGGCGTCACCGGAACTAACGGTAAGACCACCACGACGCAACTGCTGGCGCAATGGGCGCAGCTGCTTGGCGAAACCAGTGCGGTAATGGGAACCGTAGGCAATGGCCTGCTGGGGAAAGTTATCCCAACGGAAAACACCACCGGTTCGGCTGTTGACGTTCAGCACGTCCTTTCTGGCCTGGCAGGGCAGGGTGCGACGTTCGCCGCGATGGAAGTTTCCTCTCACGGCCTGGTGCAGCACCGCGTCGCCGCGCTGCAGTTTGCCGCGTCGGTCTTCGCCAACCTGAGCCGCGATCACCTTGATTACCACGGTGATATGGAGCATTACGAAGCGGCAAAATGGCTGCTCTACTCAACTCACCATTGCGGTCAGGCGATTGTTAATGCGGACGATGAAGTCGGTCGCCGCTGGCTGGCGAAACTGCCGGATGCGGTTGCCGTATCGATGGAAGATCACATTAACCCGAACTGCCGTGGCCGCTGGCTCAAAGCCACTGCAGTGAACTATCACGACAGCGGCGCAACCGTTCAGTTTGCTTCCAGCTGGGGTAACGGCGAGATAGAAAGCCGCTTGATGGGCGCCTTTAATGTCAGCAATCTGCTGCTGGCGTTAGCCACCCTGCTGGCGCTGGGTTATCAGCTTGCCGATCTGCTGAAAACCGCCGCGCGCCTGCAGCCGGTATGCGGGCGTATGGAAGTGTTCGCCGCGCCGGGTAAACCGACCGTGGTCGTTGATTATGCCCACACGCCCGATGCGCTGGAAAAGGCGCTGCAGGCGGCGCGTTTGCACTGCAGCGGTAAGCTGTGGTGCGTATTCGGCTGCGGCGGGGATCGCGACAAAGGCAAGCGTCCGCTAATGGGCGCTATCGCCGAAGAGTTTGCCGATATTGTGGTTGTCACCGACGACAACCCGCGCACTGAAGAGCCGCGGGCGATTATTAACGATATTCTGGCCGGCATGCTGGACGCGGGCCATGCCAGAGCGGTGGAGGGGCGTGCGGAAGCGGTGACGAATGCAGTGATGCAGGCGAAAGAAAACGACGTCGTTCTGGTGGCGGGCAAAGGCCACGAGGACTATCAAATCGTCGGCAATCGCCGGCTCGATTATTCTGACCGCGTCACCGTGGCGCGTTTGCTGGGGACGGTAGCATGATTCGCTTGACTCTCAGCCAGCTCGCCGACATCACGCGCGGCGAGCTGCACGGCCGCGATGTGGCGATTGATGACGTCACCTCCGATACCCGTAAAGTCACGGCGGGCTGCCTGTTCGTGGCGCTAAAAGGCGAGCGTTTTGATGCTCACGATTTTGCCGAACAGGCGAAAGCTGCCGGTGCGGGCGCGCTGCTGGTCAGTCGTCAGCTGGCCTGCGATTTACCGCAGGTAGTGGTGAAGGATACGCGCCTCGCGTTCGGCGAACTGGCCGCATGGGTGCGTCAGCAGGTTCCGGCGCGCGTAGTCGCGCTGACCGGATCTTCCGGAAAAACCTCGGTCAAAGAGATGACCGCGGCGATTCTGAGCCAGTGCGGGAATACGCTCTATACCGCAGGTAACCTGAACAATGATATCGGCGTGCCGATGACGCTGCTGCGCCTCACCCAGGAACATGACTACGCGGTCATCGAGTTAGGCGCTAATCATCAGGGCGAAATTGCCTGGACCGTTAGCCTGACCCGCCCCGAAGCCGCGTTAGTGAATAACCTGGCCGCTGCCCACCTGGAAGGTTTTGGCTCTCTGGAAGGCGTGGCGAAAGCTAAAGGCGAAATTTACACCGGCCTGCCGCTCAACGGCATCGCGATTATGAACGCCGACAATAATGACTGGCTGAACTGGCAAAGCGTAATTGGCGAGCGTAAAACCTGGCGTTTTTCGCCGAATGCCGCCAACAGCGATTTCACGGCAACCAACGTTCACGTGACGTCGCATGGGACTGAATTTACCCTGCAAACCCCATCGGGCAGCGTTGATGTCCTGCTACCGCTCCCGGGGCGCCATAACATCGCTAATGCGCTGGCCGCAGCGGCGCTGTCAATGGCGGTTGGTGCGACGCATGAGGCGATCAAAGCGGGTCTGAAAGATCTGCAAGCAGTACCAGGGCGTTTATTCCCGATCCAACTGACCGACAGCCAGCTCCTGCTGGATGATTCCTATAACGCCAACGTTGGCTCGCTAACCGCCGCGGTACAGGTGCTGTCTGAGATGCCGGGCTATCGGGTACTGGTCGTCGGCGATATGGCTGAACTCGGCGCGGAAAGCCAGGCGTGCCATCGTCAGGTGGGCGAAGCGGCAAAAGCGGCCGGGCTCGATCGCGTACTGAGCGTCGGTACGCTGAGCGCAGAAATCAGCGGCGCCAGCGGAGTTGGCGAACATTTTAGCGAGAAGGCCGCGCTGGTGACTCGCCTGCGCGAGCTTACCGCAGAACATAAAATTATGACCATTTTAGTGAAAGGTTCACGTAGTGCCGCCATGGAAGTGGTAGTACGCGCATTACAGGAGAACGGAACATGTTAGTATGGCTGGCCGAACATTTGGTCAAATATTATTCAGGCTTTAACGTCTTTTCCTACCTGACGTTTCGCGCCATTGTCAGCCTGCTGACCGCGCTGTTCATCTCGCTGTGGATGGGCCCGCGCATGATCGCCCGTCTGCAAAAACTCTCCTTTGGCCAGGTTGTACGTAACGATGGCCCGGAATCTCACTTTAGTAAGCGCGGTACGCCAACCATGGGCGGGATCATGATCCTGACCGCCATTGTTGTCTCCGTTCTGCTGTGGGCTTACCCATCCAACCCCTACGTCTGGTGCGTACTGACGGTTCTCGTCGGCTACGGCATCATCGGCTTTGTCGATGACTATCGCAAAGTTGTGCGTAAAGATACTAAAGGCCTGATTGCTCGCTGGAAGTACTTCTGGATGTCGGTGATTGCGCTGGGCGTTGCCTTTGCGCTGTATATGGCGGGTAAAGATACGCCGGCGACTCAGCTGGTAGTGCCGTTCTTTAAAGACGTGATGCCGCAGCTGGGCCTGTTCTACGTCCTGCTGGCCTATTTTGTTATCGTTGGGACCGGTAATGCGGTCAACCTGACCGACGGTCTCGATGGGCTGGCGATTATGCCAACCGTATTCGTTGCCGCCGGCTTCGCGCTGGTGGCCTGGGCGACCGGTAACATGAACTTCGCCAACTACCTGCATATCCCTTATTTGCGTCACGCCGGTGAACTGGTAATCGTCTGTACGGCGATTGTTGGCGCGGGTCTGGGCTTCCTGTGGTTTAACACCTATCCGGCACAGGTCTTTATGGGCGATGTGGGTTCGCTGGCACTCGGCGGCGCGCTGGGTATTATCGCCGTGCTGCTGCGCCAGGAATTCCTGCTGGTGATTATGGGTGGCGTATTTGTGGTGGAAACGCTCTCGGTGATTCTGCAGGTCGGCTCCTTCAAGCTGCGCGGTCAGCGCATTTTCCGCATGGCGCCGATTCACCATCACTATGAACTGAAAGGCTGGCCGGAACCGCGCGTTATCGTGCGTTTCTGGATTATTTCGCTGATGCTGGTGCTGATTGGCCTGGCGACGCTGAAGGTACGTTAATCATGGCAGATTATCAGGGTAAAAAAGTCGTCATTATTGGGCTGGGTATGACCGGCCTGTCATGCGTGGACTTTTTCATGGCTCGCGGCGTGACGCCGCGGGTGATGGATACCCGCGTTGCGCCGGCGGGGCTGGATAAACTGCCGGAAGCTGTTGAGCGCTATGTTGGCGGTCTTAATGAAGACTGGCTGTTGACGGCAGACCTGATTGTCGCCAGTCCGGGTATCGCTCTGGCGCATCCTTCCCTGAGCGCCGCGGCGGATGCTGGGGTGGAAATTGTCGGCGATATCGAACTGTTTTGCCGCGAGGCGCAGGCGCCTGTCGTTGCGATCACCGGCTCTAACGGTAAAAGCACCGTGACTTCCCTCGTGGGAGAAATGGCGAAAGCAGCGGGTATGAACGTTGGCGTTGGGGGTAATATTGGCCTGCCGGCGCTGATGCTGCTGGATCCTGAACGCGAACTCTATGTTCTGGAGCTTTCAAGCTTCCAGCTGGAAACTACCTCCAGCCTGCGGGCGGTAGCGGCGACGATCCTGAACGTCACCGAAGATCATATGGACCGCTATCCGCTGGGGCTTCAGCAGTACCGCGCCGCCAAACTGCGAATTTACGAGAATGCGCGGGCCTGTATCGTCAATGCCGACGATGCGTTAACCATGCCGGTACGCGGCGCGGACGAGCGCTGCATCAGCTTCGGCGTTGACGTTGGCGACTATCACCTGAACCGCCAGCAGGGCGAAACCTGGCTGCGCGTCAAAGGCGAAAAAGTGCTTAACGTCAAAGAGATGAAGATTAGCGGCCAGCACAACTACAGTAACGCTCTTGCGGCCCTGGCCCTGGCTGACGCCGCGGGTTTGCCGCGCGCCAGCAGCCTGAAAGCGCTAACCACATTCACCGGGCTGGCGCATCGTTTCCAACTGGTGCTGGAGCACAACGGCGTGCGCTGGATCAACGATTCTAAAGCCACCAACGTCGGCAGTACCGAAGCGGCGCTCAATGGACTGCATCTTGATGGAACGCTCTATCTGCTGCTGGGCGGAGACGGGAAATCCGCTGATTTCACGCCGTTAAGCCGTTACCTGACCGGCGACAACATTCGCCTGTACTGCTTCGGACGCGACGGCGCGCAGCTGGCGGCGCTGCGCCCGGATGTCGCTGTGCAAACGGAAACGATGGAGCAGGCGATGCGCCAGATTGCGCCGCAGGTTGTCCCGGGCGATATGGTGCTGCTGTCTCCCGCGTGCGCCAGCCTCGATCAGTTTAAAAACTTTGAACAACGCGGCGACATCTTTGCTCGCCTCGCGAAGGAGTTAGGTTGATGCGTTTATCACTCCCGCGCCTGAAAATGCCACGGCTAAGACTGCCGCGTCTGCCGGGAATGTTTATTTTCGCATGGCTGTTCGCCGCGCTGAAAGGCTGGGTGATGGGCTCACGGCAAAAAGATACCGATAGCCTGGTGATGTATGACCGGATGCTGCTGTGGCTGACTTTTGGCCTGGCCGCAATCGGCTTCATCATGGTGACCTCGGCGTCGATGCCGGTAGGCCAGCGTCTGGCGAACGATCCGTTTCTGTTTGCCAAGCGCGATGGCTTATACATTCTGCTGGCGCTAGGGCTGGCGATGGTGACGCTGCGCCTGCCAATGGAGTTCTGGCAGCGCCACAGTACTGCAATGCTGATTGCTTCTATCGTCATGCTGCTGATTGTTCTGGTGGTCGGCAGCTCGGTTAACGGGGCCTCGCGCTGGATTGCGCTGGGGCCGCTGCGTATCCAGCCTGCGGAGTTCACCAAGCTGTCGCTGTTCTGCTATATCGCCAACTACCTTGTGCGTAAAGGCGACGAAGTGCGTAACAACCTGCGCGGCTTCTTAAAGCCGATGGGCGTGATTTTCGTGCTGGCGATTTTACTGCTGGCGCAGCCTGACCTCGGTACCGTTGTGGTGCTGTTTGTCACGACTCTGGCCATGCTGTTCCTTGCGGGGGCCAAGCTGTGGCAGTTTATCGCGATTATCGGGATGGGGCTTTCGGCAGTCGTACTGCTGATTCTGGCTGAACCGTACCGTATTCGCCGCGTGACCTCTTTCTGGAACCCGTGGGAAGATCCATTCGGCAGCGGCTACCAGCTCACCCAGTCGCTGATGGCCTTTGGCCGCGGCGAAATGTGGGGGCAGGGCCTGGGTAACTCGGTCCAGAAGCTCGAATATTTGCCCGAGGCGCACACCGATTTCATCTTCGCCATTATCGGTGAAGAACTCGGTTATATCGGTGTGGTACTCGCACTTTTAATGGTATTCTTCGTCGCTTTTCGCGCCATGTCCATTGGCCGCAAAGCGCTGGAGATTGACCACCGTTTCTCCGGTTTTCTGGCCTGCGCCATTGGGATCTGGTTCAGCTTTCAGGCGCTGGTTAACGTCGGCGCGGCAGCGGGAATGCTGCCAACTAAAGGCCTGACGCTGCCGCTGATCAGCTACGGTGGCTCGAGCCTGCTGATTATGTCGACGGCCATCATGTTGCTGTTACGAATTGATTATGAAACGCGTCTGGAAAAAGCCCAGGCGTTTACACGGGGTGTTCGATGAGCGGTCAGGAAAAGCGGTTAATGGTGATGGCGGGCGGTACCGGAGGACACGTGTTCCCGGGGCTGGCGGTTGCGCACCATTTAATGGACCAGGGCTGGCAGGTTCGCTGGCTGGGTACCGCGGATCGTATGGAAGCGGATTTAGTGCCGAAGAACGGCATTGAAATTGACTTCATTCAGATTTCCGGCCTGCGCGGCAAAGGCCTGAAGGCGCAGCTGCTGGCGCCGGTTAGGATATTCAACGCCTGGCGCCAGGCGCGGGCGATTATGCAGCGTTTTCAACCGGACGTGGTGCTGGGAATGGGCGGCTATGTGTCCGGCCCCGGCGGACTGGCGGCATGGTCGCTGGGGATCCCGGTGGTCCTGCATGAACAGAACGGAATTGCCGGTCTGACGAATAAGTGGCTGGCGAAAATTGCCAAAAAAGTGATGCAGGCATTCCCCGGCGCTTTCCCGCATGCCGATGTCGTGGGCAACCCGGTTCGCACCGATGTGCTGGCGCTCCCGCTGCCGGAACAGCGCTTAGTCGGGCGTCAGGGGCCAATTCGCGTATTGGTCGTCGGCGGTTCGCAGGGCGCTCGCGTGCTCAATCAGACGATGCCGCAGGTGGCGGCGAAGCTGGGCTCTACTGTCACCATCTGGCACCAGAGCGGTAAAGGTGGGCAGGGAACCGTACAGCGGGCCTATTCCGATGCCGGGCAGCCGCAGCACAAAGTGACCGAATTTATTGACGACATGGCGGCGGCTTACGCCTGGGCCGATGTTGTCGTGTGTCGTTCCGGGGCGCTGACGGTGAGCGAAATTGCCGCCGCGGGTTTACCGGCGCTGTTTGTGCCTTTCCAGCACAAAGATCGTCAGCAGTACTGGAATGCCCTGCCGTTAGAGAAGGCAGGAGCAGCGAAGATCCTCGAGCAGCCGCAGTTTACCGTGGATGCCGTCGCGCAAACCCTGGCGGGCTGGGATCGCGAAACGCTGCTGGATATGGCGGAGCGAGCGCGTAGAGCCTCGATTCCGGATGCTACCGAACGGGTAGCGGAAGAAGTGAGCGCCGCAGCACTGGCGCGCTAATCGCGGTGATGATCACCGTCCGAATAAAGAAGTTGATGGCGTAAAGAATGAATACACAAGATCTGGCAAAACTGCGTTCCATAGTGCCCGAGATGCGTCGCGTCCGGCACATTCACTTTGTTGGCATTGGCGGTGCCGGCATGGGCGGTATTGCCGAAGTTCTGGCCAATGAAGGTTATCAGATTAGCGGCTCCGACCTGGCGCCGAATCCGGTGACCCAACAGTTGACTCAGCTTGGCGCCACGATTTATTTCAATCATCGCCCTGAAAACGTGAGCGATGCGAGCGTTGTCGTGGTTTCCAGCGCGATTTCTGCGGATAACCCGGAAATCGTCGCCGCTCACGAAGCGCGTATTCCAGTTATTCGTCGCGCTGAAATGCTGGCGGAACTGATGCGTTTTCGCCACGGCATTGCCATTGCCGGCACGCACGGCAAAACCACAACTACGGCGATGGTCTCAAGTATTTATGCAGAGGCTGGACTTGATCCGACCTTCGTGAACGGTGGTCTGGTGAAAGCCGCTGGCGTGCATGCGCGCCTTGGACACAGCCGTTACCTGATTGCCGAAGCGGATGAAAGCGACGCCTCGTTCCTGCATTTACAGCCGATGGTTGCTATCGTGACCAATATCGAAGCCGATCATATGGATACCTACCACGGCGACTTCGAAAACCTGAAGCAGACGTTTATCAACTTCCTGCATAACCTGCCGTTCTATGGACGCGCGGTGATGTGCGTGGACGATCCGGTGATTCGCGAGCTGCTGCCGCGCGTTGGTCGCCAGCTCACCACCTACGGTTTTAGCGATGATGCTGACGTTCGCGTGGAAGAGTATCGTCAGGTCGGCGCTCAGGGGCATTTCCGCCTGGTCCGTCAGGATAAAGACGTCATTCAGGTGACGCTGAACGCACCGGGTCGCCACAACGCGCTTAACGCAGCGGCAGCGGTGGCCGTTGCGACGGAAGAGGGCATTGATGATGAAGCGATCCTGCGCGCGCTGGAAAGCTTCCAGGGTACCGGGCGTCGTTTTGATTTCCTCGGCGAATATCCGTTAGCTGAGGTTAATGGTAAAACGGGAACCGCGATGCTGATCGATGATTATGGCCACCATCCTACGGAAGTGGATGCCACTATCAAAGCGGCGCGAGCGGGCTGGCCGGATAAAAATCTGGTGATGTTGTTTCAGCCGCACCGTTTTACCCGTACGCGCGACCTGTACGACGATTTTGCCAACGTACTGACCCAGGTTGACGCTCTGCTGATGCTGGACGTTTATTCTGCTGGCGAAGCCGCCATTCCTGGCGCTGATAGCCGCTCGCTGTGCCGTACGATTCGCGGCCGCGGAAAAGTCGACCCGATTCTGGTTTCCGATCCGGCGCAAGCGGCAGAGATGCTGGCATCAGTATTGACCGGCAACGATCTGGTGCTGGTGCAGGGGGCGGGAAATATCGGTAAAATCGCCCGTCACCTGGCGGAAATCAAATTGCAACCGCAAAAAACGCAGGAGGAGCGCCATGGCTGATAAAATCGCGGTCCTCTTTGGCGGAACCTCCGCTGAACGTGAAGTCTCTCTCAATTCAGGTTCTGCGGTGCTCGCCGGCCTGCGTGAAGCCGGCGTTGATGCGCACCCGGTCGACCCGCGCGACGTTGATATTACCCAATTGAAAAATATGGGCTTTAAGAAAGCGTTTATTGCCTTGCATGGTCGCGGCGGTGAAGATGGTACGTTGCAGGGGCTGCTGGAGCTGATTCAGCTTCCCTACACCGGCAGCGGGGTGATGGCTTCAGCGATCTCAATGGATAAGCTGCGCAGCAAATTACTGTGGCAGGGCGCCGGACTGCCGGTTGCGCCGTGGGTTGCGCTAACCCGTAAACAGTTCGAGGCAGGGCTTTCTGCTGACGTTGAACAGCAACTCCTGACCCTCGGACTGCCGCTGATTGTTAAGCCGAGCCGGGAAGGCTCCAGCGTCGGTATGTCAAAAGTCAGCGAAAGTTGCGCATTACAAAATGCATTGGCGCTGGCTTTTCAGCATGATGATGAAGTTCTGATTGAAAAATGGCTCAGTGGCCCGGAATTTACCGTCGCTATGGTTGGAGAAGAAATTTTGCCGTCAATACGTATCCAGGCGGCTGGAACCTTCTATGATTATGAAGCAAAGTATCTCTCTGATGAGACGCAATATTTCTGCCCAGGCTTCGAAGATCCCGCGCGTGAGTCAGAAATCCAGGCTCTGGTGCAAAAAGCTTGGGATAGCCTTGGTTGCAAGGGATGGGGAAGAATTGACGTGATGCTGGACAGCGATGGCCAGTTTTATCTGCTGGAAGCTAACACCTCTCCTGGCATGACCAGCCACAGCCTGGTGCCGATGGCGGCGCGTCAGGCAGGGATGAGCTTCTCGCAGCTTGTTGTACGAATTCTGGACCTGGCGGGGTGATATGTCGCAGGCTGCGCTGAATACGCGGAACCACGAAGAGGAAGAAGAATCTTCTTCGCGTCGAAGTAATGGCTCTCGTCTGGCAGGTATTTTCTTCCTGCTGGCGGTGCTCTGTACTGTGCTGGTCAGCGGCTGGATGGTTCTGGGCTGGATGGAAGATGCACAGCGGTTACCGCTGTCGAAGATGGTCGTCACCGGAGAGCGTCACTACACGCGCAACGATGATATCCGTCAGGCGATACTGGCATTGGGGTCGCCGGGCACCTTTATGACTCAGGACGTCAATATTATTCAAAGCCAGATTGAACGCCTGCCGTGGATTAAGCAGGCGAGCGTCAGAAAGCAATGGCCGGACGAATTGAAGATTCATCTGGTTGAATATGTGCCGATTGCGCGCTGGAATGATCAGCATATGGTAGACGTCGAAGGCAATTCTTTCAGCGTGCCGTCAGATCGCACCAGTAAACAGAATTTACCGATGTTATACGGCCCGGAAGGTAGTGAGAACGAAGTTCTTCAGGGGTACCGTGACATGGGGCAGGTGCTGGCAAAGGATAAATTCACGTTGAAAGTGGCGGCAATGACCGCGCGTCGCTCCTGGCAATTGACGCTTAATAACGATATTAAGCTCAATCTTGGCCGAGGCGACACCATGAAACGGCTTCAGCGCTTTATGGAACTCTACCCGGTTCTTCAGCAGCAGGCGCAGACCGACGGCAAACGGATAAGCTACGTTGATTTGCGTTATGACTCGGGAGCGGCAGTCGGTTGGGTACCGGTTCCCGCAGAGGAAACTAATCAACAACAGAATCAGGCACAGGCAGAACAACAATGATCAAGGCGACGGACAGAAAACTGGTAGTTGGACTGGAGATTGGCACCGCTAAGGTTGCCGCTTTAGTAGGGGAAGTTCTGCCCGACGGTATGATTAATATCATTGGCGTGGGCAGTTGCCCATCGCGTGGTATGGATAAAGGCGGAGTGAACGACCTGGAATCCGTGGTGAAATGCGTACAGCGCGCCATTGACCAGGCCGAACTGATGGCGGATTGCCAGATCTCGTCAGTCTATCTGGCGCTTTCAGGCAAGCATATCAGCTGTCAAAATGAAATTGGTATGGTGCCGATTTCTGAAGAAGAAGTCACTCAGGATGACGTCGAGAACGTGGTGCATACCGCCAAATCGGTTCGCGTGCGCGATGAACACCGCGTTCTGCACGTTATTCCGCAAGAGTACGCTATTGACTACCAGGAGGGGATAAAAAACCCCGTCGGCCTGTCTGGCGTACGTATGCAGGCAAAAGTGCATTTGATTACCTGCCATAACGATATGGCGAAAAATATTGTCAAAGCGGTGGAGCGCTGCGGTCTGAAAGTCGACCAGCTCATCTTCGCCGGTTTAGCCGCCAGCTATTCCGTTTTAACGGAAGATGAACGTGAACTGGGTGTCTGCGTGGTGGATATCGGCGGTGGTACAATGGATATCGCGGTGTATACCGGCGGCGCGCTGCGTCATACCAAAGTGATCCCTTATGCGGGGAACGTTGTGACCAGCGATATTGCTTACGCTTTCGGTACGCCGCCGAGCGATGCCGAAGCCATTAAAGTGCGCCACGGCTGCGCGCTGGGCTCCATCGTTGGTAAAGATGAAAACGTCGAAGTGCCGAGCGTGGGTGGGCGTCCACCCCGCAGTCTGCAGCGTCAGACTCTGGCAGAGGTTATTGAGCCGCGTTATACCGAATTGCTCAACCTCGTGAATGAAGAGATTCTGCAACTGCAGGAACAGCTTCGTCAGCAGGGCGTCAAGCATCATCTGGCGGCAGGGATTGTATTAACCGGCGGTGCGGCGCAAATTGAAGGGCTTGCCGCCTGTGCGCAGCGCGTGTTTCACACGCAGGTGCGAATTGGCGCGCCGCTGAACATTACCGGATTAACGGATTATGCCCAGGAACCGTATTACTCGACGGCGGTTGGGCTGCTGCACTACGGGAAGGAATCTCATCTCAGTGGTGAAGCAGAAGTGGAAAAACGCGTAACGGTCGGGTCGTGGATCAAACGACTCAACAGTTGGTTGCGAAAAGAGTTTTAATTTTTTAAGAGAACGCAGAAAATTAGCGTTCTCAGGCGACAGGCACAACGGAGAGAGAAATTATGTTTGAACCTATGGAACTGACCAACGACGCGGTGATTAAAGTCATCGGCGTCGGTGGCGGCGGCGGTAACGCCGTTGAGCACATGGTGCGCGAGCGCATTGAGGGTGTTGAATTTTTCGCGGTGAACACCGACGCGCAGGCACTGCGCAAAACGGCTGTTGGCCAGACTATCCAGATCGGCAGCGGTATTACCAAGGGGCTGGGCGCAGGCGCAAACCCGGAAGTGGGTCGTAACGCAGCGGATGAAGACCGTGAAGCGCTGCGTGCCGCTCTTGATGGCGCCGACATGGTGTTTATCGCAGCAGGTATGGGCGGCGGGACCGGAACCGGTGCTGCGCCCGTGGTTGCTGAAGTCGCCAAAGATTTAGGCATCCTGACCGTTGCCGTCGTGACTAAGCCGTTCAATTTTGAAGGCAAGAAGCGTATGGCATTCGCCGAGCAGGGTATCACCGAGCTGTCCAAGCACGTGGATTCTCTGATCACCATCCCGAACGATAAGCTGCTGAAAGTTCTGGGTCGCGGTATTTCGCTGCTTGACGCCTTCGGTGCGGCTAACGACGTGCTGAAAGGCGCGGTGCAGGGTATCGCTGAACTGATTACGCGCCCAGGCCTGATGAACGTCGACTTTGCGGACGTACGTACCGTGATGTCTGAAATGGGCTATGCGAT
Source organism: Klebsiella sp. S69 (assembly GCF_016516145.1). Lineage (NCBI taxonomy): Bacteria > Pseudomonadati > Pseudomonadota > Gammaproteobacteria > Enterobacterales > Enterobacteriaceae > Klebsiella > Klebsiella sp. S69. The sequence goes on from NZ_JACVUU010000005.1 coordinate 84,171, forward strand.
GATGGGCTCCGGCGTAGCGAGCGGTGAAGACCGTGCGGAAGAAGCGGCTGAAATGGCTATCTCTTCCCCGCTGCTGGAAGATATCGATCTGTCCGGCGCCCGCGGCGTCCTGGTTAACATCACCGCTGGCTTCGATCTGCGTCTCGATGAGTTCGAAACCGTGGGTAACACGATCCGTGCATTTGCTTCGGATAACGCGACCGTGGTTATCGGTACCTCTCTGGACCCGGATATGAACGACGAACTGCGCGTAACCGTGGTTGCCACCGGTATCGGTATGGACAAACGTCCGGAAATTACCCTGGTCACCAACAAGCAGGTTCAGCAGCCGGTGATGGATCGTTACCAGCAGCACGGCATGTCCCCACTGAATCAAGAGCAGAAACCGGTTTCGAAAGTGGTAAACGACAATACGCCGCAAACCGCAAAAGAGCCGGATTATCTGGATATTCCAGCCTTCCTGCGTAAGCAAGCCGATTAAGAATTGGCTGGAAGTTGGGCATCTGCGCTCTTTGTGCTAAACTGGCCTGCCGAATGTATAGTACACTTCGGTTGGATAGGTAACTTGGCGAGATTATACGATGATCAAACAAAGGACTCTTAAACGTATCGTTCAGGCGACTGGCGTCGGTTTGCATACCGGCAAGAAAGTCACCCTGACGTTACGCCCTGCGCCGGCAAATACCGGGGTCATCTATCGTCGCACCGACTTGAATCCACCGGTTGATTTTCCGGCTGATGCCAAATCTGTGCGTGATACCATGCTCTGTACTTGCCTGGTCAACGAGCATGACGTGCGGATATCGACGGTTGAGCACCTTAATGCTGCCCTGGCTGGCTTAGGTATCGACAACATTATTATTGAAGTCGATGCCCCGGAAGTCCCGATTATGGACGGTAGTGCGGCTCCGTTCGTTTATCTGTTGCTGGATGCCGGCATCGATGAACTGAACTGCGCTAAGAAATTTGTGCGTATCAAAGAGACCGTTCGCGTCGAAGATGGCGATAAATGGGCTGAATTCAAACCGTATAATGGTTTTTCACTGGACTTCACCATTGATTTTAACCATCCGGCGATTGACTCCAGCAGCCAGCGCTACGCAATGAACTTCTCGGCCGATGCGTTTATGCGCCAGATTAGCCGTGCGCGTACCTTTGGTTTCATGCGCGATATCGAATATCTGCAGTCCCGCGGCCTGTGCCTGGGCGGCAGCTTCGATTGTGCCATCGTTGTTGACGATTATCGCGTACTGAACGAAGACGGTTTGCGCTTTGAAGACGAATTTGTCCGTCATAAAATGCTGGATGCGATTGGCGACCTGTTTATGTGCGGTCACAATATTATCGGTGCATTTACGGCGTACAAGTCCGGTCATGCGTTGAATAACAAACTGCTGCAGGCTGTTCTGGCAAAACAGGAAGCCTGGGAGTATGTGACCTTCGAGGACGACGCAGAGATGCCGCTGGCGTTCCGCGCGCCGACACTGGTTCTGGCATAAGCCGGATCCTGTAGTAAATTCGACTGGTAACCTGGTACTCTCTCCGGCCAGGGAACCAGTCGTTTTCTTTTTGCGTTTCCGCTGCACCCAGCTTCCAGTTTTACCCGTCTTTACTGCGCGTTCGTTCCTTTTTTAGACGTTTTTACCCCGCCCGAGCCCTCATTCCTGCTGCCGTGATGGCGTATTAATGTTAGTATTTGGACGCAAAATATTTCTCAGGGTTGTTACCAACAAAAGGTAAGTTAAGTGAGTGGATTGCTGACGCGCTGGCGACAGTTTGGCAGAAGGTATTTCTGGCCGCATCTCCTGTTGGGGATGGTCGCGGCTAGCCTTGGCCTGCCTGCGCTTAGCAACGGCCATGAGCATGAGACCGCGTCGCCGGCAAAAACAACTTCCAGCAACCACAACCCTGCTAAAGTCAATTTTTCTCAGCTCGCGCTACTGGAGTCTTCCAGTCGTCGGCCAAATTTTACCGTTGATTACTGGCATCAGCATGCCATTCGTACGGTCATCCGCCATCTCTCTTTTGCGATGGCGCCGCAGGCGCTGCCGGTAGCTGAGGAGTCTGCACCGCTCCAGGCGCAGCATCTCGCGCTCCTCGATACGCTTAGCGCGCTGTTGACGCAGGAGAGTAAACCTCCGGTCATCGTTCACCTGGTGGCATACAATCCCACCTTCTCCCAATGTGCGTTTCGCGTCTGTACCTGGATAAGCCAGGTTACGGGCATACGCGCCGGGCCTCAACGTCTCAGCTGAAACAAATACGGACCATTCCATTTTTTTGTGACTCCGCACAGCGGGGCGTTTGAGATTTTATTATGCTAATCAAATTATTAACTAAAGTATTCGGTAGCCGTAACGACCGTACGCTGCGTCGTATGCGCAAAGCCGTCAACGTTATCAACGCCATGGAACCGGCCATGGAAAAACTTTCCGATGACGAACTGAAAGCGAAAACCGCTGAGTTCCGCGCGCGTCTGGAAAAAGGTGAAAGCCTTGAGAGCCTGATCCCGGAAGCCTTTGCCGTTGTACGTGAGGCCAGTAAGCGCGTCTTCGGCATGCGTCACTTTGACGTTCAGCTGCTGGGCGGCATGGTCCTCAACGAGCGCTGCATTGCGGAAATGCGCACTGGTGAAGGTAAAACCCTGACCGCCACCTTACCAGCATATCTTAATGCGCTGACCGGCAAAGGTGTTCACGTGGTCACCGTCAACGACTATCTGGCGCAGCGTGATGCGGAGAACAACCGTCCGCTGTTTGAGTTCCTCGGTATGAGCGTTGGGATTAACATGTCTGGCCTGCCTGCGCCAGCCAAGCGCGAAGCCTACGCCGCCGATATTACTTACGGCACCAACAACGAATATGGCTTTGACTATCTGCGCGACAACATGGCGTTCAGCCCTGAAGAACGCGTACAGCGCAAACTGCACTATGCGCTGGTGGATGAAGTCGACTCCATCCTCATCGATGAAGCACGTACTCCGCTTATCATTTCCGGCCCGGCTGAAGACAGTTCGGAAATGTATAAGAAAGTGAACAAAATCATCCCGCATCTGATCCGCCAGGAAAAAGAAGACTCCGAGACCTTTACCGGCGAAGGGCATTTCTCCGTTGATGAGAAAGCGCGCCAGGTCAACCTGACCGAACGCGGCCTGGTGCTGATTGAAGAGCTGCTGGTCAATGAAGGCATTATGGATGAAGGCGAGTCGCTGTACTCTCCGACCAATATCATGCTGATGCACCACGTGACCGCCGCGCTGCGCGCGCACGTGCTGTTTACCCGTGATGTTGACTATATCGTTAAAGATGGCGAAGTTATCATCGTCGACGAGCATACCGGCCGTACAATGCAGGGACGTCGCTGGTCTGATGGCCTGCACCAGGCGGTTGAAGCGAAAGAAGGCGTTGAGATTCAAAACGAGAACCAGACGCTGGCTTCAATTACCTTCCAGAACTATTTCCGCCTGTACGAGAAGCTGGCAGGGATGACCGGTACCGCCGATACCGAAGCGTTTGAATTTAGCTCGATCTACAAGCTGGATACCGTTGTGGTTCCGACCAACCGCCCGATGATTCGTAAAGATATGGCGGACCTGGTTTATATGACCGAAGCGGAAAAAATTCAGGCCATTATCGAAGATATTAAAGAGCGTACCGCTGCGGGTCAGCCGGTGCTGGTGGGTACCATTTCAATCGAAAAATCAGAAGTGGTCTCCAAAGAATTGACGAAAGCGGGCATCAAGCACAACGTGCTGAATGCGAAATTCCACGCCAGCGAAGCGGACATTGTTGCTCAGGCGGGCTACCCATCAGCAGTGACCATTGCGACCAACATGGCGGGCCGTGGTACTGATATCATGCTCGGCGGCAGCTGGCAGGCGGAAGTCGCCCAGCTGGAAGACCCGACGCCGGAACAGATTGCTCAGATCAAAGCCGACTGGCAGGTTCGCCACGATGCGGTGTTGGCCGCCGGCGGCCTGCATATCATCGGGACCGAGCGCCATGAATCTCGCCGTATCGATAACCAGCTGCGCGGTCGTTCAGGTCGTCAGGGGGATGCGGGTTCTTCCCGTTTCTATCTGTCGATGGAAGATGCACTGATGCGCATCTTCGCGTCTGACCGCGTGTCCGGCATGATGCGTAAACTGGGTATGAAGCCGGGTGAGGCTATCGAGCATCCTTGGGTGACCAAGGCGATTGCCAATGCCCAGCGTAAAGTCGAGAGCCGCAACTTCGATATCCGTAAGCAGCTGCTGGAATATGATGACGTGGCCAACGATCAGCGTCGCGCTATTTACACCCAGCGTAATGAACTGCTCGACGTGACCGACGTGAGCGAAACGATTAACAGCATTCGTGAAGACGTATTTAAAGCCACTATCGATGCCCATATTCCTCCGCAGTCGCTGGAAGAAATGTGGGATGTGGAAGGACTGCAGGAACGTCTGAAAAATGACTTCGACCTCGATCTGCCGCTCAAAGAGTGGCTGGATAAAGAACCGGAGCTGCATGAAGAAACGCTGCGCGAGCGCATTCTGCAGAGCGCCATTGAAACCTATCAGCGTAAGGAAGAAGTGGTTGGCGCTGAGATGATGCGTCACTTCGAAAAAGGCGTCATGCTGCAAACGCTGGACTCACTGTGGAAAGAGCACCTGGCGGCGATGGACTACCTGCGTCAGGGTATCCATCTGCGCGGCTATGCGCAGAAAGATCCGAAGCAGGAATATAAGCGTGAATCCTTCTCTATGTTTGCTGCAATGCTGGAATCACTAAAATACGAAGTGATCAGCACGCTGAGCAAAGTTCAGGTGCGGATGCCGGAAGAGGTGGAAGCGATGGAGCAGCAGCGTCGTGAAGACGCTGAGCGTCTGGCGCAGATGCAACAGCTGAGCCATCAGGACGATGAGAGCGCAGCTGCGGCCGCGCTGGCTGAACAAACCGGCGAGCGTAAAGTGGGCCGTAACGATCCTTGTCCGTGCGGCTCTGGTAAAAAATATAAGCAGTGCCACGGTCGTCTGAGCTAAGCTCAACAACGTTGAATACAAGGGCGCAGATATCTGCGCCTTTTTTATGGAAGAAGCACAATGAAAACACTACAGATTTCCGTCGGTATTATCCGCAATGCGCGAGGCGAAATTTTCATCACCCAGCGAGCTGCCGACGCGCATATGGCGAATAAGCTTGAATTTCCTGGTGGGAAAATTGAAGAGGGCGAGTCGTCAGAGCAGGCCTTAGTGCGTGAACTACAGGAAGAAGTGGGTATTACAGTGAGAGCTTCCAGCCTGTTCGATAAGCTGGAGTATCAGTTTCCCGACCGTCATATAACGCTGTGGTTCTGGCTGGTGGAAAGCTGGGATGGCGAGCCGTGGGGGAAAGAGGGGCAGCCAGGGCGCTGGATAGCGCAAAGCGCGCTCGTCGCCGAAGATTTTCCTCCGGCAAATGAACCCGTGATAGCAAAACTAGCGGGCGGGAGGTAAGCCGGACCGGGCGAGACCGCGATCCGGCAAGGTATCTTTGGGCTAGCCCGGTTTTACTCTTTATCCTCACTCCAGCCATCGCTATCTGACAGATCGCTGCTGCTCGGGATGCGTTTCTCTTCCGCCGCCCATTCGCCTAAATCAATGAGCTGACAGCGTTTGGAGCAGAACGGACGATGTGGACTCTGCTCATTCCAGATCACAATTTTGCCGCAGGTTGGGCAATTAACGGTTATCTCTTCTGACATTTTCGCTCCTTAACAGCAGGCCAGTTCAAAATCAAAACGTTCCGGCACAATACCTTGCTCGCTGTCCAGCGGCATAAAGCGGATGGCAAAACGGCTCTTATGACCTGAAATTTGCGGGTAGAGCTGGCTGGCAAGATCCAGGCGCAGACGCAGCAGGTCGGCGTCCTCGCCGTTGTCCTGATAAAAACCGTTCAGGCTGGTCTGCTTACGGAAAGGTGCCGAGTTGCGGATGAGATCGAGAACAAGCAGCAAGGATTGCGTTAAAGGTTCAAGGCTGGTCAGCCACTTACCGACCTGCTCATCGCGGTATGCCTGCGGCATATGCAGCCAGATATGCAGCGTCGGGAGGTCAAAGCTACAGCAGCCACCTGGGATGCTTAAGCGCTGGCGCACCAGGGCGATCAGACGGTCTTCTCGCAGATACTGGCCGATCCGCGGGGCGGACATTAATGTGCTGCCGGATTGTTTTAGCTGCTGGCGTAATTCATTGATGCGATCCTGATCGACCCCCGGTACTTCTGCCCAGGATTGCAGTTTCCTCTGTTGGCGATCCAGCTCTTTCATCAGATCGGTACGGACTTCACCGCGTTCTAAAACATCTAAAAGATCGCCGATATTGCGGAAGAAATGCAGCGCATCCGCATGAGTGGTAATCGCCGGATGAACGGATAACTGCTGAAGTAAAAACTCAATGCGTAGCCAGGTGCGCATCTTTTCATTAAGCGGATGTTCAAAAAGAACAGGGGTATGCATTACGGTTTTTCCTGTGAGGCGGCCTGCGATGCCAGACGTTGATACTTTGCATGCAGGCGGGCGACAGCTGATGCTATGACATCAGGTGAACCCATATTTTCAATTACATCATCCGCTACGGCAAGGCGCTGCTCGCGCGTCGCCTGAGCGGCAAGAATATGTTCCGCATGTTGCCGACTGACCCGATCGCGAAGCATCGTACGCTCAATTTGCGTCTCTTTTGGCACATCGACAACCAGTACGCGGTCGGCTTTGGCGGACAAACCATTTTCGACCAGTAGAGGTACAACCCAGAGAATATAAGGCGAGGTGGCAAGCTGTATCTGCCGACGCGTTTCCTGCTGAATTTGCGGGTGCAGCAGCGCGTTTAGCCAGCGCTTATCCTCGTCATGAGCAAAAATATGCTCGCGCAGAGCACGACGGTTCAGGGTACCATCTTCGTTGAGCATCTGCGCACCAAAGCGTTGAGCAATAGCGCTTAGCCCCGGTGTACCGGGCTCCACCACCTGGCGCGCGATAATGTCAGCATCAATAACGTTAACGCCGAGCTGTGCGAACGCATCGGCTACGGTACTTTTACCACTGCCAATGCCGCCTGTTAACGCCACCGTGTACGTCATACACCTCGATCCTGAAACTGACTACATGCATATTTTCAACAAACAGCGCCGTTGTTTACGACATGACAGCTACGCCGCAGCTGTTTTATCGACGTAATATCGAACCGATAATCTGCTGTCACCACGCATTCTGATTCTTTTTACACATGTAAATCAAGTGGTTAAAAATGATACGCTGGCGATTAAATATCGCGGGTTCGCTTTTGTCTATTCACCAGGTAAATTTATACGATTGTAGCGTAAAAAAAGTGAAAATCGCAGTCTTGCGCGGCCATGATTCGTGCGTATGATAACGTCACTGGAGTTGTGCTCTCACAATAATGCAATTAACCCCAGGAATTCGCACATGCGTATTGAAGAAGATCTGAAGCTTGGTTTTAAAGACGTTCTTATCCGCCCGAAACGCTCTACCCTCAAAAGCCGTTCTGACGTACAGCTGGAACGTGAATTCACTTTCAAACATTCTGGCCAGACCTGGTCTGGTGTGCCGATCATTGCCGCCAACATGGATACGGTGGGCACGTTTGCTATGGCCAAAGCGCTGGCTTCTTTTGGCGTTCTGACTGCAGTTCATAAGCATTACAGCGTTGAACAGTGGCAGGCGTTTGTTCAGGGCGTTTCTGCGGATGTCCTGCAGCATGTCATGGTCTCAACCGGCACTTCCGATGCGGATTTCGAAAAAACGAAGCAGATACTGCTGCAGAACCCGCAGCTAAGCTTTGTGTGCATTGATGTGGCGAATGGTTACTCCGAGCACTTCGTGCAGTTTGTGGCCAAAGCTCGCGAAGCCTGGCCGCAGAAAACTATTATTGCGGGTAACGTTGTGACCGGTGAAATGTGTGAAGAGCTGGTTCTTTCTGGCGCCGATATTGTGAAGGTTGGCATTGGTCCGGGGTCCGTATGTACGACTCGCGTAAAAACTGGCGTCGGATACCCGCAGCTTTCCGCCGTAATTGAATGCGCCGACGCGGCGCACGGCCTGGGCGGGCAGATTATCAGCGACGGCGGTTGTACTATGCCGGGCGATGTGGCTAAAGCATTCGGCGGCGGCGCGGATTTCGTGATGCTTGGCGGTATGCTGGCCGGTCACGAAGAAAGCGGCGGTACCGTAGTTGAAGAGAACGGCGAAAAATTTATGCTGTTCTACGGTATGAGCTCCGAGTCGGCGATGACCCGTCACGTTGGCGGCGTAGCGCAGTATCGTGCGGCTGAAGGCAAAACCGTTAAGCTGCCTCTGCGCGGCCCGGTTGAAAATACCGCGCGCGATATCCTTGGCGGCCTGCGTTCCGCATGTACCTACGTTGGTGCTTCACGCTTGAAAGAATTGACTAAACGCACGACTTTTATTCGCGTACAGGAACAAGAGAACCGCGTGTTCAACAGCCTGTAACGCAACTCGCTGGCGCGACTGCGCCAGCGCTATCCCCCCATCCCGCTAATGGCGTCGCCCAGATGAAAAATGGGTAAATACATCGCGACTACCAGCACGCCGACAATCGTTCCGGTAACGACCAGCATCATCGGTTCCAGTAAGGTGGCCAGGTTATCCGCCTGCTGTTGCGTCTGCTCACTGTGATGGCGAGCCAGATTTTCCAGCATGGTATCCAGCGAACCCGAAGCTTCACCGGTACGTATCAGTTGCAAACAGAGCGGCGTGAATCCTCCGCTGTCAGTGAGCGCCTGCCAGATGGGCGCGCCGTGAGTGATTTGCCGGGAAACCTGCTGCAGCCTTTGTCGCCATAGCGGACAGCTCAGGGTTTCTTCCACGCTTTGCAGGCCCTGCAGAAAGCTGATACCGGCGCTTTGCGTCAATGCGAGTACGGTAAATATCTGGCTAAGCCGCTGACCGCACAGCAGTTTGCCAAACACCGGCAGCTTATGGAGAAGTTTCTGACGATACAGCAGCCAGTTGGGCCTCTGGCAAATCAGCCGGTTGAGTATCGCAGGTAAAACGAGCAGCGCAGCGAGCAATGGCCAATAGTGAGTTAACCCTTCGCCAATGCCCATGACCGCGCGGGTCAGCAGCGGTAGCGGGGTATTGAAGGTTTGATAAATGGCAGCAAACTCTGGCAAAACAAAGCACAGCATTCCCATCACCACCAGTAGCGCCAGGGACAAAATAATCAGTGGATAGCGCAGGGCCTTTTTGACTTTTTCACTAAGCAGTAGCTGTTCTCGCTGCTGATGAGCTAACTGCGCGCAGCATAGCTCCAGTTTACCGGTAAGTTCTCCGGTGCGGATCATCGCCAGATAAAGCGGAGGAAAAGCTTCGGGCCATTTTTCAAGGGAGCCTGAAAGCGAAATGCCTTGCGCCAGATCCTCAGCCAGGGTTTGCAGCAATGCCTGCCACTGCGCGTTAGGCTGCTGCTGCGCCAGCAGTCCAAGCCCCTCAGCAAGGGGAAGACCGGCCTGGAGAAGGGCGGCCAGCTGGCGAATAACCTCACCGCTGTAGCGTGGATGCCAGAGGGACTTTTGCACACTACAGCTGCGCAGCGTAAGCGGGATGATTCGCTCTCGCTCCAGGCTTTGCAATGCCTCAGGGCGATTATCCTGCCAGAGCGTTCCCTGACAGGGCATCCCCTGACCATCGATACCGTGCCAGCGCCAGAGTCGTTTAGTCGCCATGCGGGATCCCTAAAACGCGTACCACTTCTTCCAGACTTGTCATCCCACGCTCTACAGCCAGACAGCCGCTCTCAAACAGCGTCATCATGCCGGATTCCCGCGCCACCGTTTCGATTTCCTCAGCGCTAAGGCCCTGGGTAATCGCCTGCCGCAGTGCGGTATTAACCGGCAGCAGTTCGAAGAGTGCCAGGCGACCGTAGTAGCCGTGATAGCAGTGCTGGCAGCCCGGAGCCTGCCACTGAGGAAGCGATCGCGGCCACAGGCTATGCGGGACGTTGGTCGAACTGCCGGTTTCACGGCGGCAGTGCGGGCACAGTTTCCGTACCAGGCGTTGAGCGACAACCAGCGAGAGCGCGGATGAGACCATCCAGCGCGCAACGCCCATCTGCTGCAGGCGAACCAGCGTTTCACACGTTGAATTGGTGTGCAACGTTGAGAGTACCAGATGCCCGGTTTGCGCTGCTTTTATCGCAATTTCCGCGGTTTCAGCATCGCGTATCTCTCCCACCATAACGATATCGGGATCCTGACGTAGCAGGGCGCGCAGCACGCTGTGAAAGGTGAGCCCCGCGCGTGGGTTAATCTGCGTTTGATTCATTCCCACGATGGGGATCTCCAGCGGATCTTCCACGCTACAGATGTTGACCTCATCACGATTTCGCGCCTGCAGCGCGCTATAAAGAGTGACGGTTTTTCCGCTTCCCGTCGGACCGGTGACCAGTATCAGTCCCTGAGGTTGGTTAAGCGCCGAGCGAAAGGCGGCAAGCTGTTGCGAAGAGAGCCCCAGCGCTTCTAGGTCCAGCGTCTGCTCGACCTGGTGTAACAGGCGAAGAACGATTTTTTCTCCTCCACGGCAGGGAAGCGTAGCGATCCGAAACGAGATCGGACGATCTGAGAGCGTAAGGGTGAACTGGCCGTCCTGCGGCGTTCGATGTTCGGCAATATCCAGATTGCCGAGCACCTTAAGCCGGGCGGTAATAGGTGCGGCAAGTTCCGGGGCCAGCGGTGTCAGAGAATGTAGTACGCCATCTACCCGCAGGCGAATTCTCAGTTGCAGTTCGCCTGGCTCGATATGAATATCCGATGCGCGCTGGCGTAGAGCTTGTTCCAGAAGATTATTGACCTGTTCAACGATGCTGGCTGAAGCTTCGACAGGCGTGGCAAGCGTTGCTATTCCCGGTGCCTGCAGCCGCTTGTCCATCCGATCCTGGCTCCAGCATTCGATATCAATCCTTTTCTGAGTCGCAAAACGTAGCGCCTCCAGCAGCTCCGGGGAAGGGGAATCAACCACGGCGATAGCGATAGTGTGTTCATTGCTATCAAGCAGCAAGGCGTGATAGCGCTGGCAGAGAGGTATTAATTGTTCAGTTTTCATTGCTGCGGCCTCAGTTAAAACGGAACACGTCTTCACAGGCCTGCTTGAGTGCGCTATCACCGGTAATATTGCACACGCGCTGCCAGCCGGTAATGCCGTTAGCGTTATCCCAGTTCGGCGTCATCGTGACGCTTAAGCCATTGAGACTTTCCTGTCCGGTGAGCGTGACAACGCCTGCCGCCACGGTCATGGCCGAGACATAGCGAGTAGTCGCGGGCGAAGGGATACCGTTGCTGCCGCCATCGCAGGTGGTTATGCCGCCGTGCTCAAGCGCGCAAAGCTCAATGGCGGTGCGGAAAGGGACGAAGGTTTGCAGCATATCGGTAAGCGCTGCTTTTCGTAGGTAGTTCTGATAAGCCGGAATGCCGATTGCGCTGAGTATCGCGATGATTCCGATGACCACCATCAGTTCGATTAAAGTAAAACCACGTTGTTTGTCCATAAGTTGCTCCTTGTTATCCTCGGGAGCACTTTGCCGGGGTTTATTCTGCGATACGAGCAGCGGATCGCGCCTAAGGAAGCAGGCTTCCAGGCTTTTTTTGCGGGTTGCAGTGAGAGATTACTGGCGTGCGAGTCGGTTCGCAAAAGTGCGCCCCGGCATGAAGTGCAAACCGGGGCGAGGGAATTAGCGGAAACGCATAGAGAGATCAAGAGCGCGGACGTGCTTGGTCAATGCGCCTACGGAAATGTAATCGACGCCGGTTTCAGCGAATTCACGAATGGTGTCGAATGTGACGTTGCCGGAGACTTCCAGCGCTGCCTGGCCATTGGTGAGTTTGACTGCCTCGCGCATCATATCGGTAGTGAAGTTATCGAGCATAATAATGTCGGCACCGGCTTTCAGCGCCTCATCCAGCTCTTCAAGGTTTTCAACTTCGACTTCTACCGGAACATCCGGGTGCAGCCAGAACGCTTTTTCTACCGCCTGCCGTACCGAGCCGGAGGCGATAATATGGTTCTCTTTAATCAGAAAGGCATCGGAGAGACCCAGACGATGGTTGGCGCCGCCGCCGCAAAGAACGGCATATTTTAGCGCCGTGCGCAGTCCAGGCAGCGTTTTGCGCGTATCGAGCAACTGAGTTTTAGTGCCGGCCAGCAGGTCGACATAGCGACGAACTTCGCTTGCCACCCCGGAGAGTGTCTGCACGAAATTAAGCGCGGTACGTTCGCCGGTAAGCAAAATACTCGAAGGACCTTCCAGCTCGAACAGCGGCTGATTGGCTTTTACCGCATCGCCATCGGCAACATGCCAGGTGAAGTTAACATCATCGCCCGCAAGCTGAATAAAGACCTCTTCCACCCAGCGTTTACCACAAAATACGCCGTCTTCACGGGTGATCACTACCGCGTGCGAGCGTGCGTCCTGCGGCAATAATTGGGCGCTAATGTCATTATTGGCATCCACTTCGCCGCCTAAATCTTCCCGCAGGGATTGGGCCACGGCATCGGTAATATCAAGATTAATACGCTCCAGCAGCGCGTCACGGCGGCGGTCGGGATTGTAGCGACGAGGCGTCATGAGAAAGCTCCAGATAGATAAGATTCAGAAGTGGGAAACATGCTAACCTGAACGACGTTTCCGTACCACATCCGCTTCATTTCGCCGGTGGTTTTCAGCGTGGAGTTTTTGGTGTTAGCCAACTGAAGAAGAGCGCAAATGATGCCGGGGATGCGATGGCCACGGTGCCGCGAATGCATAAGCTAGTAATAAGGAGATCAACATGCAGTTGAACGGGGGATGGCTGGTAGAAGCGCGTCGGGTTCCTTCGCCGCACTACGATAGCCGCCCGGATAATGAAACCCCTTCGTTGCTGGTGGTGCATAATATTAGCCTGCCGCCAGGTGAGTTTGGCGGGCCATGGATTGATGCCCTGTTCAGCGGGACGCTCGATCCGAATGCGCACCCTTTTTTTGCTGAAATAGCTCAACTTCGCGTTTCGGCACACTGTCTGATTCGCCGCGATGGTGAAATCGTGCAGTATGTCCCTTTTGATAAGCGTGCCTGGCACGCGGGCGTTTCCAGCTACCGCGGCCGAGAACGTTGCAACGACTTTTCCATCGGCATTGAGCTGGAAGGGACCGATACGCTGGCCTATACCGACGCGCAGTATCAGCAACTGGTTGCGGTTACCCGTCAGCTTATCTTGCTTTATCCGGCGATAGCTGACCATATCACCGGCCATTGCGATATTGCGCCCGTGCGTAAAACGGATCCCGGTCCGGCCTTTGACTGGGCTAAATTTCGCAGTCTGTTAACCCCGTCGTCAGAATAAGGAGATGCCATGACGTTGTTCACTACGCTGTTAGTACTTATAGCCGAGCGTTTGTTTAAGCTTGGCGAGCACTGGCAGCTCGATCACCGGCTGGAAGTGCTGTTTCGCCGGGTTAAGCATTATTCCCTGCTGACCACCGTACTGATGACGGCAGCGGCGGCGGCGGTCGTGTATGTTATTCAGCGCCTGCTGCAAGGGCAGCTGTTTAACGTTCCTTTGCTGGTGTTCTGGATCCTGCTTGGTTTGCTGTGTATTGGCGCAGGTAAAGTGCGTTTGCACTATCACGCCTATCTGAAAGCCGCGGCGCGCGACGATAGCCGCGCCTGCGATGCGATGGCCAGCGAGCTCACCCTGATCCACGGCGTGCCGCCCGGCTGCGACCAGCGTGAATATCTGAGCGAGCTGCAAAACGCGCTGCTGTGGATTAACTACCGCTACTATCTCGCTCCGCTGTTCTGGTTCGTTGTCGGCGGACCGTGGGGGCCGCTAACTCTGGTGGCCTATTGTACGCTGCGGGCCTGGCAGACCTGGCTGGCGCGTTATCAGACGCCGCGTCATCGCTTACAGTCGGGGATTGACGGCATTTTGCACGTAGTCGACTGGGTTCCGGTACGTCTGGTCGGCGTGGTCTACGCGCTGATTGGACACGGGGAAAAGGCTTTGCCTGCGTGGTTTGCTTCGCTGGGCGACCGCCACTCTTCTCAGTATCAGGTGCTGACGCGCCTGGCGCAGTATTCGCTGGCGCGCGAGCCGCATGTGGATAAAGTGGCAACGCCGAAGGCGGCGGTCTCAATGGCGAAAAAAACATCGCTGGTGGTGGTCGTGATTATGGCGCTGCTGACGATTTACGGTACGCTGATTTAAGCACCTGCCCGCTGGCGGGCAGGTTCCGCTTTTAATTCGTCTCTGCTGACGGGATGCCAAAATCAGGCATCCCGTTTTCTTGCCAGCGAATCAGCTTCAGGCGCGTATGGCGATTCGGATCGTACAGCGGGTCGCCTTCGATTTCGGTGTAGTTGCGCGCATGGTACACCAGCACATCTTCTCCCTCCGGCGTTTGCGTAAAGCTATTGTGGCCGGGCCCATACTGACGATTCTCATAGCTGGTACGAAATACCGGCTGCGGCGCTTTATGCCAGTTTTCCGGGCGGAGAGGGTCGGCGCTGACGTCTATCCACAGTAGGCCCATGCAGTAGTTTTCGTCGGTGGCGCTGGCGGAATAGCTGACGAACAGCTTGTTGCCATGGAACAGTACCGCCGGGCCTTCGTTCACCAGAAAACCTCGGCACTCCCAGTCGAACTCGGGTTGACTCAGCATGACCGGCTGACCTTTTAGCGTCCACGGATTTTCCAGTTCAGCCAGATAGAGGTTGGTATTGCCTTTAATTTCAGGATCTTTTTGCGCCCACAGATACCACTGCTTACCCTGATGGCGGAAAGTCGTGGCATCCAGCGCAAAGGTATCAAGCGGCGTTTTAATCTGGCCTTTTTCCTGCCATTTACCGGTTAACGGGTCGCTGTCCGCGCATTCCAGCGCGAACATGCGGTGCTGGAACATACCCAGCGCATCCAGATCGTGCGTGTGGCTGGCGGCAAAGTAGATATACCATTTGCCGTTAATTTTATGCAGCTCCGGGGCCCATATGAGCTGGCTCATTGGGCCGTTGTCCGGCTTACGCCAGACGACCACCGGCTGCGCGTCGCGCAAGCCTTCAAGGGTGGCTGAGCGTCGGATTTCCAGACGGTCATACTCCGGTACCGAGGCGATAAAGTAGTAGCTATCCTGATGGCGCAGAATATAAGGGTCCGCGCGTTGTTCAATAAATGGGTTCGGCCAGTTTTTCATTATGCTTTCCTTACATGTTCGCCGGTTTTCAGTTCCTGATAGTCGTTGAGCTCGCTGTAGTTAATCCGACGTTTTTCGAGGTCGGACTGAATTTGCCGCATAAATTCGCGGTTTACCTTCAGCATACGCACCACGCCGGCGGTAATCAGATAGCCGACGCCGGGGATAACGCTGAACAGCAATACGATACCGTTAATCGCGGAAGCGCTTTGCTGCTTCGCGCCGGCATCGTAACCGTACCAGGAGAGCAGGAAGCCAACCATCGCGCCGGCGATGGCCAGGCCGACTTTCAGGAAGAACAGATTGCCGGAGAAGCTGATGCCGGTGATGCGCTTACCGGTCTTCCATTCGCCGTAGTCATCAACGTCGGCCATCAGCGACCAGTGCAGCGGCGACGGGATCTGGTGCAGAATGTTCAGCAGGAAGTAGAGCACCATAATCATCATGGTGGCGTGCGGGTCGAAGAAATAGAACGCGCAGGAGAAAATCGCCAGGACGATATTGGTCCAGAAAAACACCTGCAGTTTGCACCAGCGGTCGGTCAGGACTTTAGCCAGCATACTGCCGATCATCATTCCGACAACCCCGAAGCTGATAAACAGCGTGGCGAAGTGGGTGCTTTGTTGCATAACCCAGGTGACGTAGTACATAGTCGCAGCCATACGGATAAAGCCCGGACAGACGTTGCACAGCGTTAACAGCAGGATGCGAACCCACTGGTCGTTTTTCCAGACGTCTTTTAGATCTTTTTTCAGCTCGTCGTTGGTCTGGACTGCGGGTTTTACGCGTTCACGGACGGTGGCGAAGCAGAACAAGAACATGCACATACCGATAATCGCCAGCACGGTCATCGCCATCTGGTAGCCTTTGGCTTTATCCTCGCCGCCGAACCAGTCCGCCATCGGCAGCAGCGTCAGGGAGAGCAACAGGGTAGCGATGCCGACCAATACGAAACGATATGACTGGCAGGCCACGCGTTCCTGCGGGTCGTTCGTAATCACGCTACCCAATGAGCAGTAGGGGATGTTGATCGCGGTGTAGGTCAGAGAGAGCAGGAAGTAGGTGACGAAAGCATAGATAACCTTGCTATTGTACGTCCATTCCGGGGTGGTAAACATCAGGACGCTGAACAGCGCGTACGGGAAGGCGATCCACAGGAGCCACGGGCGAAAACGGCCATATTTGCTGCGGGTACGGTCTGCCATTGCCCCCATAATCGGGTCGGTCACGGCATCAATAACGCGTACGGAAAGCAGAAGCACCCCGACCAGCGCCGGTGCGAGACCAAAAATATCCGTATAAAAATAATTAACAAACAACATGATGGCGCCGAAGATAATATTACATCCGGCATCGCCCATTCCGTAGCCTATTTTCTCTTTAACTGAAAGCTTATTGCCATTCATAGCGACGATCTCCCCGTTGCGGTATGGAGAGGATTATTAGTCGGGTAAGAGATGATTGCGTTGCAGGATAGGGTCGACGATATGGATAAATGGGTTATGACGAGGAAAGTGTGAAGCAGATAACAATGCGCTGTGCCCGCCAGCGGCGGGCGGGCACAGATTCAGGTGATGTATGATTATGCTTTAACGGCGCTGGCGGTTTTCTGCTTGAACAGATAACCGACGCCGAGAACGGCAATCCACACCGGGATCAGATAGACGGAAATCGCCATACCCGGAGTCATCAGCATAATAACCAGCACCCCGACCATAAATAGCAGGCAGATCCAGTTGCCTAACGGATAAAACAGCGCCGGGAAGCGGGTGACCACGCCCTGTTGCTGCTTAGCGCGGCGGAATTTAATGTGCGCCAGGCTAATCATCGCCCAGTTGATCACCAGCGCAGAAACCACCAGCGCCATCAGCAGACCAAACGCGGATTCCGGCGCGAAGTAGTTAATCAGTACGCACAGCGCGGTGACCAGCGCGGAAACGAGGATCGTATTAACCGGCACGCCGCGTTTATCGACGCTCATCAGCGCTTTTGGCGCGTTCCCCTGCTGGGCTAGACCGAACAGCATACGGCTGTTGCAGTATACGCAGCTGTTGTAAACGGAAAGCGCTGCGGTTAATACCACAATATTCAGGGCATTAGCGACGAAGGTATCGCCCAGTTCGTGGAAGATAAGGACGAACGGACTGGTATCGGCGGTCACGCGGCTCCACGGCAGCAGAGAGAGCAGAACGGCCAGCGATCCTACATAGAAAATCAGAATGCGGTAGATAACCTGGTTGGTCGCTTTCGGGATACTTTGCTCCGGGTTATCTGCTTCTGCGGCGGTAATACCCACCAGCTCAAGGCCGCCGAAGGAGAACATAATAATCGCCATCATCATCACCAGCCCGGTGAAGCCGTGCGGCAGGAACCCGCCTTGCTCCCACAGGTTGCGTACGGTAGCCTGCGGACCGCCGTTGCCGCTGAATAACAGCCAGCCGCCGAACAGGATCATCGCCACAACGGCGACAACTTTAATGATCGCGAACCAGAACTCCATTTCGCCAAACACCTTGACGTTAGTCAGGTTGATAGCATTGATGGCGATAAAGAAAATAGCCGCAGAAACCCAGGTGGGAATTTCCGGCCACCAGAACTGAACGTATTTCCCGACCGCGGTCAGCTCGGCCATGGCCACCAGAACGTAGAGAACCCAGTAGTTCCATCCGGAAGCAAAGCCCGCAAAGCCGCCCCAGTATTTATAGGCGAAATGACTAAATGAACCGGCTACCGGCTCTTCTACCACCATCTCGCCCAGCTGACGCATGATCAGGAAGGCAATGAAACCGGCAATTGCGTAGCCCAGAATAATACCGGGACCTGCATTTTGGATGACGGATGCACTACCCAGAAACAAACCGGTACCGATAGCGCCTCCCAGCGCAATAAGCTGAATGTGGCGGTTTTTAAGGCCGCGCTTTAGCCGATCGCCATGCTGTTGACCTTCCATCATGAAACCTCGTGTGTGGTTATGGTTATTATGTTTGTATGCGTCATCCATCAGGTGACTTCTTCGCTGTCCATCCCTGCCTGATAGCATAGTCAGCGAAGTTTCACTGAGCCTGCGCCCCGTTTTTCCCCGAGTGATGTAGCGCACATATTATTGTATGTGTGTAATTATCAAATTCCGTATGTGTACTTATTTGTTTACGCAAGGCAGAGAGGGTAATTCATGAAAAGGCCTTTCGTAACATGGAGAATAGTGATAAGCGCCGCTGAATGCACCTGCTTTATGAAGGGATGATGACGAAGCGAGCAAAAAGAAACCATTTGTAAATTATGCCAGCATACTCCGCATCTACTCCTTTCTTCTCTGTTATTCATGTTAAGTGAATTTATATTCATTAAAAAAGGCGTTGAATCGGTTCAGATAGCGTAATTTTTCGTTTCCATTTAGTTAATGCTACCTCCTTGTGAGTAAACACAACATTTGTGCAAAGTTACATTTATGAAATGTTATTTCTGTAAGGTTGTTAAAACGTGCCGGGTTTAATGATTTCAATCAAAACCTGTATGGACAGAAGGTGAATACTTTGTTACTTTAGCGATACGAACTATGAATTGGTAAGACCAATTGACTCCGGGCTAATGGCAGAGACAGGGAATATGGCCTACAGCAAGATCCGCCAACCAAAACTATCCGATGTGATAGAGCAGCAGCTGGAGTTTTTAATCCTTGAGGGGACGTTGCGCCCCGGTGAAAAGCTCCCGCCTGAACGTGAACTGGCAAAACAGTTCGACGTTTCCCGACCCTCGCTACGTGAGGCTATTCAACGCCTCGAAGCTAAGGGGTTGTTGCTTCGTCGCCAGGGGGGCGGAACGTTTGTACAAAGCCGCCTGTGGCAGAGCTTCAGCGACCCGCTGGTAGAGCTACTGTCCGACCACCCTGAATCCCAATTTGATCTGCTGGAAACCCGTCACGCGCTTGAAGGCATTGCCGCATATTACGCAGCGCTGCGCAGCAATGATGAAGATCGTGAACGCATTCGCGAGCTGCATCAGGCTATCGAGCGGGCTCAGCAGTCGGGCGATCTTGATGCTGAATCCGATGCCGTCGTCCAGTATCAAATAGCCGTCACCGAAGCGGCGCACAATGTTGTGCTGCTCCATCTACTACGCTGTATGGAGCCAATGCTGGCTCAGAACGTTCGCCAGAATTTTGAATTGTTGTACGCCCGCCGGGAAATGCTCCCGCAGGTCAGCAATCATCGCACTCGAATTTTTGAGGCGATAATCGCCGGGGAGCCGGAGCAGGCGCGTGAAGCCTCGCATCGTCACCTGGCGTTCATAGAGGAAATTTTGCTGGATCGTAGCCGTGAGCAGAGCCGTCGTGAACGCTCACTGCGTCGTTTACAGCAACGAAAGGATGAGAACTCCGGTTCTTAAGCGCCATTTTTAGAGCGCGGCAACTAAACGCAGAACCTGTCTTATTGCACTTTTAGTTGTTCAAAATAATTTTGGGTGTATCGCGGCGGCAAGCGCGCGAATCCCCGGGAGCATAGTGAACTATGCGACTGGAGTGAGGTAGCGAAGCCAACAAAGAGACAGCCAGAAGCATGAAGAACAAAGAGCGCAATGGGACAGGTTCCAGATTAATCAACGATTAGATAGATAAGGAATACCCCCCATGTCAGAACGTTTACCAAATGACGTGGATCCGATCGAAACTCGCGACTGGCTACAGGCGATCGAATCGGTCATCCGTGAAGAAGGTGTTGAGCGCGCTCAGTATCTTATTGACCAACTCCTTTCTGAAGCCCGCAAAGGCGGGGTGAAAGTGGCTGCTGGCGCATCGACCGGCGGCTACGTGAACACTATTGCCGTTGAAGATGAGCCGGAATACCCGGGTAATCTGGATCTGGAACGTCGTATCCGTTCTGCGATCCGCTGGAACGCCATCATGACCGTTCTGCGCGCATCGAAAAAAGATCTCGAACTGGGCGGCCACATGGCTTCTTTCCAGTCTTCCGCAACCTTCTACGAAGTGTGCTTTAACCACTTCTTCCGCGCACGCAACGAGCAGGACGGCGGCGACCTGGTTTACTTCCAGGGCCACATCTCTCCGGGCGTCTATGCGCGTGCTTTCCTGGAAGGTCGTCTGACTGAAGAGCAGATGAACAACTTCCGTCAGGAAGTTCACGGTAAAGGTCTGTCCTCTTATCCGCACCCGAAACTGATGCCGGAATTCTGGCAGTTCCCGACCGTCTCTATGGGTCTGGGCCCAATCGGTGCGATTTATCAGGCTAAGTTCCTGAAATATCTGGAACATCGCGGCCTGAAAGACACCTCTAAACAGACCGTTTACGCTTTCCTCGGCGACGGTGAGATGGACGAGCCGGAATCTAAAGGCGCGATCACCATCGCAACCCGTGAGAAGCTGGACAACCTGGTCTTCGTAATCAACTGTAACCTGCAGCGCCTTGACGGTCCGGTTACCGGTAATGGCAAGATCATTAACGAACTGGAAGGCATCTTTGGCGGTGCCGGCTGGAACGTTATCAAGGTTATCTGGGGCGGTCGCTGGGATGAGCTGCTGCGTAAAGATACCAGCGGTAAACTGATCCAACTGATGGAAGAAACCGTTGACGGCGATTACCAGACCTTCAAATCCAAAGACGGCGCTTACGTGCGTGAGCACTTCTTCGGTAAATATCCGGAGACCGCAGCGCTGGTTGCCGACTGGACTGACGAGCAGATCTGGGCCCTGAACCGCGGCGGTCACGATCCGAAGAAAGTCTATGCTGCACTGAAAAAAGCGCAGGAAACCAAAGGCAAAGCTACCGTAATCCTTGCCCATACCATCAAAGGTTACGGCATGGGTGACACCGCCGAAGGTAAAAACATCGCTCACCAGGTTAAGAAAATGAACATGGACGGCGTACGCTACGTCCGCGATCGTTTCAATGTGCCGGTTGCCGATGCTGATATCGAAAAACTGCCGTATGTAACCTTCCCGGAAGGTTCCGAAGAGCACACTTATCTGCACGCCCAGCGTCAGAAACTGCACGGCTATCTGCCGAGCCGTCAGACCCACTTCACTGAGAAGCTGGAGCTGCCGACCCTGGAAGATTTCCGTCCGCTGCTGGAAGAGCAGAACAAAGAGATCTCGACCACTATCGCGTTCGTACGTGCCCTGAACGTGATGCTGAAGAACAAATCCATCAAAGACCGCCTCGTGCCGATCATCGCCGATGAAGCGCGTACCTTTGGTATGGAAGGTCTGTTCCGTCAGATTGGTATCTACAGCCCGAACGGCCAGCAGTACACTCCGCAGGACCGTGAGCAGGTTGCTTACTACAAAGAAGACGAAAAAGGCCAGATTCTGCAGGAAGGTATCAACGAACTGGGTGCCGGCGCCTCCTGGCTGGCTGCTGCGACTTCTTACAGCACCAACAACCTGCCGATGATCCCGTTCTACATCTACTACTCCATGTTCGGGTTCCAGCGTATCGGCGATCTGTGCTGGCAGGCTGGCGACCAGCAGGCTCGCGGCTTCCTGATCGGCGGGACTTCCGGTCGTACCACGCTGAACGGCGAAGGTCTGCAGCACGAAGATGGCCACAGCCACATTCAGTCTCTGACTATCCCGAACTGTATCTCTTACGATCCGTCTTACGCGTACGAAGTTGCGGTCATCATGCAGGATGGTCTGGAACGTATGTACGGTGAAGCGCAAGAGAACGTTTACTACTACATCACCACGCTGAACGAAAACTACCATATGCCGGCGATGCCGGAAGGTGCCGAGGAAGGTATCCGTAAAGGTATCTATAAACTCGAAACCGTTGCAGGTAGCAAAGGTAAAGTTCAGCTGCTGGGCTCCGGTTCTATCCTGCGTCACGTGCGTGAAGCAGCGCAGATCCTGGCCAACGACTACGGCGTAGGCTCTGACGTGTACAGCGTTACCTCCTTCACCGAACTGGCGCGCGATGGCCAGGACTGTGAACGCTGGAACATGCTGCATCCGCTGGAAACTCCGCGCGTTCCGTACATTGCTCAGGTGATGAACGACGCTCCGGCAGTTGCGTCTACTGACTATATGAAACTGTTCGCTGAGCAGGTTCGTACTTACGTACCGGCTGATGATTACCGCGTACTGGGTACCGACGGCTTCGGTCGCTCTGACAGCCGTGAAAACCTGCGTCACCACTTCGAAGTTGATGCTTCCTACGTGGTGGTAGCAGCGCTGGGCGAACTGGCTAAACGTGGCGAAATCGATAAGAAAGTGGTTGCGGAAGCCATCACTAAATTCAACATCGATGCAGATAAAGTTAACCCGCGTCTGGCGTAAGAGGTAAAAGAATAATGGCTATCGAAATCAAAGTACCGGACATCGGGGCTGATGAAGTTGAAATCACCGAGATCCTGGTCAAAGTGGGCGACAAAGTTGAAGCTGAACAGTCGCTGATCACCGTAGAAGGCGACAAAGCCTCTATGGAAGTTCCGTCTCCGCAGGCTGGCGTCGTTAAAGAGATCAAAGTCTCCGTCGGCGACAAAACCGAGACCGGTAAACTGATCATGATTTTCGATTCCGCCGATGGTGCAGCAGCCGCTGCACCTGCGCAGGAAGAGAAGAAAGAAGCCGCTCCGGCTGCCGCAACGCCTGCCGCCGCGAGCGCTAAAGAAGTTCACGTACCTGATATCGGCGGTGATGAAGTTGAAGTCACTGAAATCATGGTTAAAGTGGGCGACACCATCGCCGCTGAGCAGTCGCTTATTACCGTAGAGGGCGACAAAGCCTCTATGGAAGTTCCGGCGCCGTTCGCGGGTACCGTGAAAGAGATCAAGATTAACACCGGCGATAAAGTCTCAACCGGCTCTCTGATCATGATCTTCGAAGTAGCGGGCGCAGCGCCTGCCGCAGCTCCGGCAAAAGCGGAAGCAGCTCCGGCTGCTGCTGCACCGGCAGCTTCGGGTTCTAAAGAAGTTCACGTTCCGGATATCGGCGGTGATGAAGTTGAAGTCACTGAAGTGATGGTTAAAGTGGGCGATAAGATTGCCGCTGAACAGTCGCTGATCACCGTAGAAGGCGATAAAGCCTCTATGGAAGTTCCGGCGCCGTTTGCGGGCACCGTGAAAGAGATCAAAATCAGCACCGGCGACAAAGTCTCAACCGGCTCCCTGATTATGGTCTTCGAAGTGGAAGGCGCAGCGCCTGCAGCGGCTCCGGCTAAGCAAGAAGCCGCTGCACCTGCGGCAGCTCCGGCTCAGGCGGCGAAACCTGCTGCTGCTCCTGCTGCTAAAGCGGAAGGCAAATCTGAGTTCGCTGAAAACGACGCGTACGTTCATGCAACGCCGCTGATTCGTCGCCTGGCGCGCGAGTTCGGCGTCAACCTGGCGAAAGTGAAAGGTACGGGTCGCAAAGGCCGTATCCTGCGCGAAGACGTTCAGGCTTACGTGAAAGAAGCGGTTAAACGCGCTGAAGCTGCGCCTGCGGCAACCGGTGGCGGTATCCCGGGCATGCTGCCGTGGCCGAAAGTGGACTTCAGCAAGTTTGGTGAAGTGGAAGAAGTTGAACTGGGCCGCATTCAGAAAATCTCTGGTGCTAACCTGAGCCGTAACTGGGTGATGATCCCGCACGTTACTCACTTCGACAAAACCGATATCACCGATCTGGAAGCGTTCCGTAAACAGCAGAATGCCGAAGCTGAGAAGCGTAAACTGGACGTGAAATTCACTCCGGTTGTCTTCATCATGAAAGCCGTTGCCGCTGCGCTTGAGCAAATGCCGCGCTTCAACAGCTCGCTCTCTGAAGATGGCCAGCGTCTGACGCTGAAGAAATACATCAACATCGGTGTGGCGGTTGATACCCCGAATGGCCTGGTGGTTCCGGTCTTTAAAGATGTGAACAAGAAGAGCGTAACCGAGCTGTCTCGTGAACTGACCGTGATTTCTAAGAAAGCGCGTGATGGTAAGCTGACCGCTGGCGAAATGCAGGGCGGTTGCTTCACTATCTCCAGCATCGGCGGCCTGGGTACCACCCACTTCGCGCCGATCGTTAACGCGCCGGAAGTGGCTATCCTCGGCGTGTCCAAGTCCGCGATGGAGCCGGTGTGGAATGGTAAAGAGTTTGTTCCGCGTCTGATGATGCCGATCTCTCTGTCCTTCGACCACCGCGTGATCGACGGTGCTGATGGTGCGCGCTTTATCACCATCATCAACAATATGCTGAGCGACATTCGCCGCCTGGTGATGTAAGCGAAAAGCCGGCCTGACGGCCGGCTTTTTTCTGGTAATCTCTTCTGCGTTTTGAAGTTACCAGCAATAAAGGACAAAATCGTTTGCCGTTTGTTGTTTCAAAATTGTTAACAATTTTGTAAAATGCTTGCGGATAGAACGTCCCGGTGGACATGGGCGTAAAAACTATAGCGTCAGACCCGCCGGATACAAATTACAGAGGTCATGATGAGTACTGAAATCAAAACTCAGGTCGTGGTACTTGGGGCAGGTCCCGCAGGTTATTCTGCTGCCTTCCGTTGCGCTGATTTAGGTCTGGAAACCGTCATCGTAGAACGTTACAGCACCCTCGGCGGTGTTTGCCTGAACGTCGGCTGTATCCCTTCTAAAGCACTGCTGCACGTTGCAAAAGTTATCGAAGAAGCGAAAGCGCTGGCCGAACACGGCATCGTTTTCGGTGAGCCGAAAACCGACATTGACAAGATTCGCACCTGGAAAGAAAAAGTCATCACTCAGCTGACCGGTGGTCTGGCTGGCATGGCCAAAGGTCGTAAAGTGAAGGTGGTTAACGGTCTGGGTAAATTTACCGGCGCTAACACCCTGGAAGTGGAAGGCGAAAACGGCAAAACCGTGATCAACTTCGACAACGCTATCATCGCGGCGGGTTCCCGTCCGATTGAACTGCCGTTCATTCCGCATGAAGATCCGCGCGTATGGGACTCCACCGATGCGCTGGAGCTGAAAACCGTACCAAAACGTCTGCTGGTTATGGGCGGCGGTATCATCGGTCTGGAAATGGGCACCGTATATCACGCGCTGGGTTCAGAGATTGACGTGGTTGAAATGTTCGACCAGGTTATCCCGGCTGCCGATAAAGACGTGGTGAAAGTCTTCACCAAGCGCATCAGCAAGAAATTCAACCTGATGCTGGAAACTAAAGTGACCGCCGTTGAAGCGAAAGAAGACGGTATCTACGTTTCCATGGAAGGCAAAAAAGCCCCGGCTGAAGCGCAGCGCTACGATGCCGTTCTGGTCGCTATCGGCCGCGTGCCGAACGGTAAAAACCTCGATGCCGGTAAAGCAGGCGTTGAAGTTGACGAGCGTGGCTTTATCCGCGTCGACAAACAGCTGCGCACTAACGTGCCGCATATCTTCGCGATCGGCGATATCGTTGGTCAGCCGATGCTGGCGCACAAAGGCGTTCACGAAGGCCACGTTGCCGCAGAAGTTATCGCCGGTATGAAGCACTACTTCGACCCGAAAGTTATCCCGTCTATCGCTTATACCGAACCAGAAGTTGCATGGGTTGGTCTGACAGAGAAAGAAGCGAAAGAGAAAGGCATCAGCTATGAAACCGCCACCTTCCCGTGGGCGGCTTCTGGCCGCGCTATCGCTTCTGACTGCGCTGACGGTATGACTAAACTGATTTTCGACAAAGAATCTCATCGCGTTATCGGCGGGGCGATTGTCGGCACCAACGGCGGCGAGCTGCTGGGTGAAATCGGTCTGGCGATTGAAATGGGCTGTGACGCTGAAGACATCGCGCTGACTATCCATGCTCACCCGACTCTGCACGAGTCCGTTGGCCTGGCTGCGGAAGTCTTCGAAGGTAGCATCACCGACCTGCCGAACGCGAAAGCGAAGAAAAAGTAAGTTTTTCTTTCAGGCAAAATGAAGAAGCGGCTCAGTGAGCCGCTTTTTTTATGCCTGATGTTTAGAACTGTGTCGCTGTTAATAAAATTGCACACCTTATTAATGCTTGAAAAATAGTAACTATGTAAACTTATAGCTAATTAACTATATGTGAGGTGTGTGATGAAAAGATTTTTAACGACGACGCTGTTGGCAGCAACCTTAGTTTCGGGCATGGCCTGCGCAGCTGATGCCGTTATCCCCTGGGCTGATAACAGCGGCGGTACTGAAAGTACGCATATTGCGGCTATGGGCCAGGATTTAAATATGCAGCATCAGCAGATCACGAAGACTCGCGAAGGCGTGTGGGCGGCGAATTCCGGTAGCATCAGCGCTGACGAAGCGGCGCTGAGCAGCACTAAACCGGCTTTTGCGGGCGACCCGTCTCTGATGCCCCATCAGGGCTAACTCATCATGGCGATATGGCCCGGCAGCGTTATCGCGCGCCGGGCTTTTTTACTGATCGATGGCCTGCCAGCCATTATCAGGTGAAAACTGAGAAATGGCCTGCGCCTTGTTCGGCGTTTCTTCACCTAAATTAGCCTGATAAACGCGATCATCCTGGTTGACCATAAAGCTCATGATGCCGGTTTTCCCCCATGTCGCGGGCCATGCCAGCAGGGCGACGCCATGATTGCCCCCATCTTTGATAATACGGAAACGATAGCCATGATAGCCCTCACCGGGTTCAACGGGGCTAAAGGCTGGCCCTAACGGGCTGGATGCCTCTCCCGGCGCGACGGGCCAGTAGAGCCCATCTTTCTTGCCGTCGCTGCTGATAATCTTCTGCGCCCAGGCGTGGTTTAATTGATAAAAATCCTGCTGAGCGTCAACGTAAGCGTGCATAGCCTGAATGGCTGACAGTTCATTACGACCAATTGCGCGCGTGAGAATCTCATCTTCAGCCGCGGCCATATCAAAATGCCAGCCATCGTTATCTTTGATGATGGGTATCGGCAGACGCCACTCTGTCCGGCCTACCTCCAGCCAGGCGGTATTTTCCTGCAGAACGATACGGTGGCCAACCTTCCAGTCACGCTGAAAGCGAGCGACGGCGTCAGGGTCGATGCCATCCGGCGGTAAAAATTGCTGCCAGCTATCGCCGAGCAGCTCGTTGAAAGCAGATTCATCATGCCTGCCGATTGCCTCAGCCAGCGCGCTTGCGGCCTCATCAGGGGAGGAAAACTGCTGCTGAGCTAGCGCCATGGCGGGCGCCAGGACCAGGGCCAACAGCGTCATTTTTAATAATTTTTTCATTTGCGTATCCTCAGCGATGGCGCAGTTCACGATGGGCGGATAAGTGCTCTCTGACCGCGCTGCGCTGCTCGCTGTTTAAACCTGAGATATGACGGCTCTGCAGGCCGCGTTCCCGCTGCAACTGCCAGTCGGGAGAGCGGATGTCGTTACCGCTGAGGGCATTGACGTGGAGGTCATTTAGCTTCTGCTGGTGTTGCTCGGGCGTTGCGGTCCGCAACTGTTCGCGGCGCTGCTGCTGCCCTGTGGAAGTCTGGATTTGCGTTTTTAGCGCTTCCCGATGTTGCGGTTGTACGGCGCTATGATTAACCGCCTGCGCCTGGTCATAGCCGCGATAGTTATTGCGCTGGGTCAGCTGATGCAGCTGCTGCGATGCGGCCTGACGCTGGGCATCGCGGTAAGGCGCATGTGCGTTCGAGTGACCTGCTGCTGACGCCGGGCCGGTACGCTGCTGCAGCTGAGTCATTGCAGCCTGACGCTGTGCGTTGCGATCGACTAGCTGATGTCGGGTCGCGCTCAGCCCACCGGGAACAGTGGTCTGATGGAATTGCTGCGCAATGTTGTCGTTTGGGTACGGAATATTACCGCGCCAGGTGGGATTATGCTGCCAGCTGGCATGATTCCCCGGCAGGTTTTGTCCGGTGATATGGTTGAAATTATTCACGTTGATATTGATATTATCGCCGTTGTGCGAGTAGTCGCCGTGATGATCATCATCGTGATGGTGATGATCGTCATCATGATGATGGTCATTGTCATCCCAGTCGATATTGCTGAATAAGGCGTAGGTGGTGGCGACGCCGAGGCTAAAACCAAAACCTTTTACAAAGCTATTGGTGAACTGCTCGCCGGGAGGCGGCGGCAGGTAGACTGGTGGATAGGCCGCGTCAGGCCAGGCGCCATAAACCACCGAGGGATTATAGGCCGGCACATACACGACATTCGGATCGGTGGATTCGATCTTAATAATCACTGGCGCCGGGGCGGAGGAGGTGACGGCGCTGCTACTGCGGGAAGCGGTGGTCGTTGACGTTGACGTTGACGTTGCCGGAGCCGCGGAGCTGGTGGCGGTAATGATTTTCTGCTGCGGCGTGGATTTTAACGTTCCGGTTTGCCGGGCAATGGCGCGTAAGCGCTGCACCGAGTCCATTACGTCCTGAGGTTGGGCAAGAAATGCGTTCCCCAGGTTTTCCACCCATGGCGGGTTTTCCCCCATTAACGTCAGCAGAGCGGGGAAGGCGACCAGCGATTTTACGCTGGGATCCCAGGGCTGATTTGCCACCGCCTGTACCGCCGAATCGCCTTTCATCGTCGGATGATCCTGCGACCACTGCACCGCCTGCACGACGTTGCCCGGATAAGTCGAAGCCATTAGCACCTGTGACAGTAGATTATCGGGATAGAGCGCAATCGGCGCGACCCACTGATCTATCTGTGCGGGAGTCAAGGCGGTAGTCACCGGCTGAGCGGCGGCGGTTGCCTGAGCCGTCTGCGTAACGGCAGGGGGCTCGGCAGCGGTTTGCGGTTCCCGGCTTTTTACATACAGCGTACCCGCGGCGGCGAGTAGCCCGGCGCTGCAAAGCAGGGCGAGCACGTGGGGTTTGAAAGGCAGCGTCATGAGTACTCCCGACACAAAAGTTGGCCCGTTTCGACTGACTATTGTCGAACGACGGAGAAGTGCCTGAGTATTAAGGAGGGCGCATTTGCGTTTTTGATTTTTGTTGGGATTGTGGTCAGTTATGTGTAACAGAATTAATTTTATCTTCCGCTAAACTGACATAAAACCTGCAATATTCTGCCCTTAACGATTCAGCTAATTTTTAATGTTGCTTTTTTGTAAACAGATTAACACCCCGCCAAAATCCTGCTATGCTGCCGACGCGGTATCGGGCATTTACCCTACAAACTGCTGTCTCACAGGAGCGTGAAGAGAATCGCCTACCGCATTTTACAATGAGAGCGAGGAGAACCGTCGTGCTAGAAGAATACCGTAAGCACGTAGCTGAGCGTGCCGCCGAGGGGATTGTTGCCAAACCCTTAGATGCAACCCAAATGGCCGCGCTGGTAGAACTGCTGAAAAACCCGCCTGCGGGTGAAGAAGAATTCCTGTTAGACCTGTTAATTAACCGCGTACCGCCAGGCGTCGACGAAGCCGCCTATGTTAAAGCCGGATTCCTTGCCGCGATCGCTAAAGGCGAAGCGACCTCCCCACTGGTTACCCCTGAAAAAGCTATCGAACTGCTGGGCACCATGCAGGGCGGTTACAATATTCATCCCCTGATTGACGCGCTCGACGACGCAAAGCTGGCGCCGATTGCCGCCAAAGCGCTGTCCCACACCCTGCTGATGTTTGATAATTTCTACGACGTAGAAGAGAAAGCCAAAGCGGGCAACGCATATGCCAAACAGGTGATGCAATCCTGGGCAGACGCTGAGTGGTTCCTGAGCCGTCCTCAGCTGGCCGATAAAATCACCGTGACCGTTTTTAAAGTGACCGGTGAAACCAATACTGATGACCTGTCCCCGGCTCCTGATGCCTGGTCTCGTCCGGATATCCCGCTGCACGCGCTGGCGATGCTGAAAAACGCCCGTGAAGGTATCGACCCGGATCAGCCTGGCGTCGTTGGCCCGATTAAGCAAATTGAAGCCCTGCAGCAAAAAGGCTTCCCGCTGGCCTACGTTGGTGATGTCGTTGGTACCGGTTCATCGCGTAAATCCGCCACCAACTCGGTGCTGTGGTTTATGGGCGACGATATTCCGAACGTGCCGAACAAACGCGGCGGCGGTCTGGTTCTCGGCGGCAAAATTGCGCCTATCTTCTTCAACACCATGGAAGATGCTGGCGCGCTGCCGATTGAAGTTGACGTAAACCGCCTGAATATGGGCGACGTCATCGACGTTTATCCGTTCAAAGGCGAAGTGCGTAACCACGAAACCGGCGAGCTGCTGGCGAACTTCGAACTGAAAACCGACGTGCTGATCGACGAAGTCCGCGCCGGTGGCCGTATTCCACTGATTATCGGTCGCGGCCTGACCACCAAAGCGCGTGAAGCGCTGGGTCTGCCGCACAGCGATGTTTTCCGTCAGGCGAAAGATGTAGCGGAAAGTAGCCGCGG
Organism: Klebsiella sp. S69; assembly: GCF_016516145.1. NCBI lineage: Bacteria > Pseudomonadati > Pseudomonadota > Gammaproteobacteria > Enterobacterales > Enterobacteriaceae > Klebsiella > Klebsiella sp. S69. Next base: position 114,626 of record NZ_JACVUU010000005.1, read on the forward strand.
ATACTCGCTGGCGCAGAAAATGGTTGGCCGCGCCTGCGGCGTTGCCGGCGTCCGTCCGGGCGCTTATTGCGAACCGAAGATGACCTCCGTAGGCTCTCAGGACACCACTGGCCCAATGACCCGTGATGAGCTGAAAGACCTGGCCTGTCTGGGCTTCTCTGCCGACCTGGTGATGCAGTCCTTCTGCCACACCGCTGCGTATCCGAAGCCGGTTGACGTGACAACGCACCATACGCTGCCGGACTTCATTATGAACCGCGGCGGCGTATCGCTGCGTCCGGGCGATGGCGTTATCCACTCCTGGCTGAACCGTATGCTGCTGCCGGATACCGTGGGCACCGGCGGTGACTCGCATACCCGTTTCCCGATTGGTATCTCTTTCCCGGCAGGCTCCGGTCTGGTGGCGTTTGCCGCAGCAACCGGCGTTATGCCGCTGGATATGCCGGAATCAGTACTGGTTCGCTTTAAAGGCAAAATGCAGCCGGGTATCACTCTGCGCGATCTGGTGCATGCGATCCCGCTGTACGCAATCAAACAAGGTCTGCTGACCGTTGAGAAGAAAGGGAAGAAAAACATCTTCTCTGGCCGCATTCTGGAAATTGAAGGTCTGCCGGATCTGAAGGTCGAGCAGGCGTTTGAGCTGACCGATGCCTCCGCCGAGCGTTCTGCCGCCGGCTGTACCATCAAGCTGAACAAAGAGCCGATTGTTGAATATCTGACCTCCAATATCGTCCTGCTGAAGTGGATGATCGCCGAAGGTTACGGCGATCGTCGTACGCTGGAGCGTCGCGTTCAGGGCATGGAAAAATGGCTGGCCGATCCGCAGCTGCTGGAAGGCGATGCGGATGCAGAATATGCGGCGGTGATCGAGATCGATCTGGCCGATATCAAAGAGCCTATCCTCTGCGCGCCGAACGATCCGGACGATGCGCGTCTGCTGTCCGACGTGCAGGGTGAGAAGATCGATGAAGTCTTTATCGGTTCCTGCATGACCAACATTGGCCACTTCCGCGCGGCCGGTAAGCTGCTGGACAGCCACAAAGGCCAACTGCCGACTCGCCTGTGGGTGGCGCCGCCAACCCGTATGGATGCTGCGCAGCTGACTGAAGAAGGCTACTACAGCGTGTTCGGTAAGAGCGGTGCGCGTATTGAAATTCCTGGCTGCTCCCTGTGTATGGGTAACCAGGCGCGCGTTGCCGACGGTGCGACGGTGGTTTCAACCTCAACCCGTAACTTCCCGAACCGTTTAGGTACCGGCGCTAACGTCTTCCTGGCTTCTGCGGAGCTGGCGGCCGTTGCGGCGCTGATTGGTAAGCTACCGACACCGGAAGAGTATCAGACCTACGTTGCTCAGGTGGATAAAACCGCGGCGGATACCTACCGCTACCTGAACTTCGATCAGCTGGGTCAGTATACTGAGAAGGCTGATGGGGTGATTTTCCAGACCGCGGTATAACGCAATAAGTCAGCGTTGTACATAATCCCTTCAATGCCCGGTGAACATTGCATCACCGGGCATTTTTATTTCCAATCCCTCCGTCAGCGACGCTTTTTTTCTCTCTGACTGCTGCGATAATGACGTTATGGGTACAGTGCAGCGGTGACGCACTGCCCTTGCAGAGGAAAAGACTATGGATTACGAATTTCTGCGCGATATTACCGGAGTGGTAAAGGTGCGAATGTCGATGGACCATGAGGCGCTCGGCCACTGGTTCAACGAGGAGGTTAAAGGCAACCTTGCCCTGCTGGATGAAGTAGAGCAGGCTGCGCGTACCATTAAAGGCAGCGAACGTTCCTGGCAACGTGCTGGCCATGAATACACGCTATGGCTGGATGGTGAAGAAGTGATGATCCGCGCTAATCAGCTGGATTTTTCCGGCGATGAGATAGAAGAGGGGATGAGCTACTATGACGAAGAAAGCCTCTCGCTCTGCGGCGTTGAAGATTTTTTGCAGGTCGTTGCTGCCTACCGGGAGTTTATGCAGCAGCGCTAAGTCTGGCGGAGCCTCCGTGCTCCGCCGGGCGTTACACCGCCGGAATATTTCTTGCGTAGTAAATTTCGCGCATCTCTTTCCAGAGCCGATCGGTGATGACCCTGCGCTCTTCTTCCGTTAAATCTTCCGGCCTGGTGTGAAACATGTAGTGCTTAAGGTCGAACTCCTTCAGCAACATCTTGGTATGGAAAATATTTTCCTGATAAACGTTCACGTCCACCATGTCATACAAAGATTTAATATCCTCGGACATGAAGTTTTGAATGGAGTTGATTTCATGATCGATGAAGTGCTTCATACCGTTCACATCACGGGTGAAGCCGCGAACGCGGTAATCGATGGTGACGATATCGGATTCAAGCTGGTGAATCAGATAGTTCAGGGCTTTCAGCGGCGAAATGACCCCGCAGGTTGAGACTTCAATATCGGCGCGGAAGGTGCACAGCCCGCCTTCAGGATGGCTTTCCGGGTAGGTGTGAACGCAAATATGGCTTTTATCGAGATGCGCCACGACGGTTTCCGGTAGCGGGCCCGGGTGTTCCGTCTGATCGATGAGCTGCGGGTCGATCGGCTCTTCGCTGACCAGAATAGTCACGCTGGCGCCCTGAGGTTCATAATCCTGACGGGCAATGTTAAGAATATTGGCGCCGATAATCGAACAGGTCTCCGACAAAATTTCTGTCAGGCGGTTGGCGTTATAGAGTTCATCAATATAGGCGATGTAGCCATCGCGCTCCTCTGCCGTTTTTGCGTAGCAGATATCATAAATGCAAAAACTCAGGCTTTTGGTCAGATTGTTAAAGCCGTGCAGCTTCAATTTTTTCAATTTAGATCACCCCCTTACTTAACGGTGGATAGCGCATCCAGTAAATATTGCGGTAAAGCAAATGCCGCCGCGTGAATTGCCGGGTTGTAATAGCGACACTTCAGGTTTGACTTGTGAAAACGGGCCTGGATGATTTCACTGGAAAGATGGCGCAGGGCTTCATTGTCCGTGGCCCACGCGAAGGTCATGATGCCGCCGTAATAGGTTGGGATCGCCGCCTGATAGAAGCTTACATCACCAAAGTAATGGCTGAGCTTACGATGGCTATCGACGGCTTCATCCTGCTGCAGGAAACTAACGCCGTTCTGAGCAACGAAGATTCCTCCTGGATTGAGGCAGCGTTTGCAGCCTTCGTAAAAGGCGGAAGTGAACAGGCTCTCGCCGGGACCGATAGGATCGGTGCAGTCGGAGATAATGACGTCAAACGTTTGCGCGGTTTGATTAACAAAATTGACGCCATCGTCAATAACCAGCGTAAAGCGCGGGTCATCGTACGCGCCAGCATTATGATTAGGGAGATACTGGCGGCAGAATGAAACTACGCCCGCGTCAATTTCAACCATGGTGATGGTTTCGATGTTGCGATGACGGGAGACTTCGCGCAGCATTGCGCCATCGCCGCCGCCGATGATTAATACATGTTTCGCCTGGCCGTGGGCCATCAAAGGAACATGGGTCAACATTTCATGATAGATAAACTCATCACGTTCGGTGGTTTGCACTACGCCATCCAGCGCCATCACGCGGCCAAAGGCAGCGTTTTCGAATATGATTAAATCCTGATGATCGGTTTTCTCATGATACAGTACGTTATCAACGCTGAAATACTGACCAAAATGGTCGTGCAGCGTTTCATGCCACAGATTGCTATCGGCCACGGGCAGATCCTCCTTTGTTAACACCTGTTACACCCATTAAAAATGAGCGCAACATCATAGCCAACTATAGAAGATGATGCACGGTGGATATTTCAGCAAATGAAGCGTGGGGCATAACCTTTCAAGAAAAGGGAAACACGCCTCCCTGTCAGGAGGCGTGAGGATCAGGGGTTTTTAGCCTGGGGTTGTGCCGCCGTGGCGTCTACGATTCTGACTGAATACACCATGGTCGCTCCGGGCGGGATTTTGGGTGGCCGGCCTTCGCTACCATAGGCGAGTTCAGGAGGGATAACCACCGTAATAGAACCGTGGTTCCCCAGGCGCTTTATTGGCCCGAGGAAGACAGGAGGATAGGATTTTAGGGTCTGAGACCAGACTTTGCCTTCCGCTTCCATGTCGTTAATAACGGTTCCATCGATTAGCGTCTCCTTGATGGTTACGGTGACGGTATCGCTGTCGAGGATCTTACCTTCGCCGGCATAGTCGATACGGCTGTATACCCCATCTTTAAATACCACACCTTTTTGTTTCGCGAATTTTTGTTGGTATTTTTTCCCTTCGTTAACCATCTGCTGTTCTATCTTATGCAGATGCTGAAAGACCTTTTTCGACACATCGAACAGAGCCTTATTGCGCGCTTTCTCGTCGAGGGCGATTTTCCCTGAAAAGGAATCCAGAATGCCCTGCAGAACGGTATCTTTACTGCTTTTTATGCCCTGTGAACTGCGGGTGGACAACACTTTTAGCGCCTCCTCGCCCATCGATACGCCGACAGAGTAAGCCTGCTGCTGAGGCTCTCTGGTAAGATCGATAGCCGCCGGGTTTTTACCTGATTTCGTCTCGGCATCAGCAAGCCGGGCCTTTAGCTGGCTTATCTCATCAGCGCTGGCCTGCAGCAGGGCGTTGTTTTCATCTGCCTGCGGGCTGACCGCATTTTCCTGAGGCGCTGACTGCTGCTGCCTGCTGATGGTGAAGGAGTCCAGTTTTGCCGTGAGCGCCCGGTTTTCTACCCCCGTGGCCGCCAGTTTTACCGCCAAATCCTGCTTTTCCGCTACTGCGGCAGCAAGTTTCGCCGCCAGCGCTTGCCGGCCGGTTTCTCCCGCATCCAGTTTTGTTTTGAGTTCCCGCTGTGCGGTTTCTGCGGCGACGAGCTTTGCAGCGAGCGCTTGCTTGTCTGATGCAGCGGCAGCAAGCTTAGAGGCGATATCTTGCTGTTGTTTTTCCTCAGCCGCGAGCTTCTTTAACAGCGTTTGCTTTTCAGCGGCGGCTTCCGTTAGCAGTGATTCAAGCTTTTGTTTCGCTGATTCCGCAGAAGCTAGCTTTTTTTCCTGTAGCAGAATTTTATTTTCCGTGGCATTGAGCTGCCCCAGTTTCTGTTTCATTTCAGCGGCGGCGGAGAGCTCTTTGTCTATTAAGCATTGTTTTTCTGCTACGGCAACCGTTAATGCTTTCTCAAGCTGGCGAATTTTATCCGTCAGATCTTTTTGATTGTCCTGTACGGCATAAACCGTAGCTGGCTTTGCTGAAAGCTGTTGCCGAAGTTGCCGGATGATTTTATCTTTTTGAGCAATTATTGCAGCCTGGCGTGAAAGTTCAGTGATTTTCTGCTCGTTTTTTTTATTCGTTGTTTGCGTAATAGCGTTTTTTTCTTCAACGGACTTTGCAGGCTCGCGATCTTTCTGAGTCTGCTGCTCTTTAGCGTAATTTAAAAATGCCGGCCCTGAAGTGTCACTATTCGAATTTGCCGTAACGTGTATCAGCGCCTCTTTTTCCGCGCGAGCGTCGGGTGATGGCGACAGCGCCAGCACAAGCGCTGCTGCCAGCGATATCGAATTGAAGTTAATAGCTATTTTTCCGTTCATGGCTGAACATTTTCACCGCGTTTAACCAGACTATCGATCAGTTCCTTCTCAATATCCGCGCATAGCTTGATTGATTTGAACTGGTACATGGAGTCGATACCCTGTTTAGTTGGCTCTGCAACTTTGCTGCGCACAGAATTATATTGAGATGCGGCGTTGAGCAGGGCGGTGAACTCATTCCCCAATTTAGCTGCCTGCTTTGGATTCACCTCTTTCAGTGACTCCAGCGCTTTACGGCAAGTCTCAATGCGCGCTTGCTCCTCGGCAATTCTCTGCTGTTCAGTTTGCTGTTGATTTAATGTCGCGTCAGGTAAAGGTTTCATTAATCTGGCGGATTGTCGGGATTGTGTTGATTGACAACCTACTAATAAAATGACGGCCAGAGGTGCTACGCGGGTAAATAAGGATATGTTCAAGGTTTCATTCCATTGATAAAAAGGGTCGTTATCGGGCGATAATAATGTGCAAAAAAGGAGATTGCAATAATATGGCTGCTGTTTTTTTAATGGTTTATTAGTATTAATTTTATTAATTAGTTAAACACTTAATGAATTATCGGTGAGGTTTTTGAATTGAGATATGAATTAGTCGTCGCTGTAAAGTGAATCGCTATTACCAATAACACAATAGCCGTATTTAAACGGCTATTAAACTTGTTAAATCAGAAGCGTGATTATTTCACGTAGGCAAGCAGGCTAAGCGAGTCGCGAGCCAGCGCTTTACATTTTTTGGTGGTAGGAATTTTGATTCCGCTGAGATCCCGATAGCTATCCTCGCCCAGCGCTTTCATATTGAAGCTGTCGTAGTTGCTTAAATCCCACTGGTTCTGCTGAGCAAAAAACACCAGAGCGCGACGAATCTGCGTGTTAGGCAGATTTTGATAACCGCAATCGTTCTTCAGAAAGACGAATACCGCCGTCAAATCAGCCATATCTTCCGCTTCGGACTCGCTTAATGCATAGCTATTGGCGGAGAGAGTAAGCAGGCTGCCAAGCACTATTGTTCTGAAAAGCGTCTTCATTTTTTCTACCATTGAATCACTGACAAACAAAGTTAGCATACTTCTTTACACTACGCTGAGCTTTATTCTTACTCTTCCGCTTGACCTTCCCGTTGGTGGAGGGTTTAAGCTCATTTATTCACCTGCAGAATAAAAGGATGTGAAAAATGCAACGTCGTGAATTTCTTAAATTAACCGCTGCGGTCAGCGTAGCCAGTGCATTGCCGCTCTGGAGCCGCGCGGTTTTGGCTGCCGGTCGTCCCTCTTTGCCCGTGCCGGAACTGCTGATGGCTGACGCGCGCAATCGCATCTCCTTAACCATTCAGGCCGGAAAAACGCAGTTCGGCTCTCACCTGGCGACGACCTGGGGCTACAACGGTAGCCTGCTGGGGCCAGCCCTGCAGCTTAAGCAAGGTGAGGCGGCAACCATCGATATTCATAATCGTCTGGCGGAGGAGACTACCGTGCACTGGCACGGTCTGGAGGTTTCCGGCGTCGTTGACGGTGGCCCTCAGGGGGTGATTCCCGCAGGAGGTTCCCGTACCGTGACGTTTACGCCAACGCAGCGGGCGGCGACCTGTTGGTTCCACCCTCACCAACACGGTAAAACCGGCAGACAGGTGGCGATGGGGCTGGCCGGACTGGTGCTCATTTCTGATGCAGAAAGTGAAAAGCTGCTCTTGCCAAAGCAGTGGGGAATCGATGATGTGCCGGTGATCGTGCAGGATAAGAAATTCACCCCGGAAGGCCAGATTGACTACCAGCTCGATATTATGAGCGCCGCCGTTGGCTGGTTTGGCGATACGCTGCTGACCAACGGCGCGCTTTATCCGGAGCATGCCGCACCTCGCGGCTGGCTGCGTTTGCGTCTGCTTAACGGCTGCAACGCGCGTTCTTTGAATTTCTCTACCAGCGATAAGCGGCCCATGTACGTCGTGGCAAGCGATGGTGGTCTGCTTGCTGAGCCGGTAAAAGTTAACGAGCTGCCGGTGCTGATGGGGGAACGGTTTGAAGTGCTGGTGGATACGACGGACGGTAAACCCTTTGATCTGATAACGCTGCCGGTGAGCCAGATGGGTATGGCTATTACGCCATTCGATAAACCGCAGCCAGTATTACGCGTTCAGCCGCTGACGATTCCGGCTTCCGGTAAGCTGCCGGATGTCCTTGCCGCCATGCCAGCGCTACCTTCCTTACAAGGGCTAACCCAGCGTACGCTGCAGCTCTCTATGGATCCGATGCTTGATATGATGGGCATGCAGGCGCTGATGCAAAAATACGGCGACCAGGCGATGTCCGGAATGGACCACGGCGCGATGATGAACCATGGCGAGATGGGGAATATGAACACTATGAACCACGGCGACATGGAACATATGAATCATGGCGGCATGATGCAGATGAAGCACGGTAATAAGGATTTTGATTTCCATAACGCTAACCGCATCAACGGGAAAGCATTTGATATGAATGTCCCCATGTTTGCGGCGGCGAAAGGGCAGTATGAGCGGTGGGTCATTTCCGGTAAGGGCGACATGATGCTGCATCCGTTTCATATCCACGGTACCCAGTTCCGTATTTTATCTGAAAACGGCAAGGCGCCTGCAGCGCATCGCAGCGGCTGGAAAGACACCGTTCGGGTGGAAGGCGCAGTGAGTGAAGTACTGGTGAAATTTGACCATGATGCCCCGAAGGAGTTTGCCTATATGGCGCACTGCCATCTGCTGGAACATGAAGATACGGGAATGATGTTGGCCTTTACGACTGCCTGAGGACGTTTCCTGCTCGTTCGCCCTGCGCGGCGGGCGGGCACTTTTCTTAAAGTCCTTACCGAGGGTGTTGATTAATAAAATCACGCATATACTGTCGCGATTGCTTAATAATCAACGAGGTTGAAATGGATATTTACCGCAAAGTGATTGCCGCATCGCTGGCGCTATTTGTTACGCTTTCCGCACATGCCGGGATGACGATGGAACGCAAGGACATACCCGATTTAAAGCTTAGTGTTGAAATCCCCGAGGGGCTGACGCCAATGTCTGAAGAGATGGCAAAGCTCAAATACCCTTCCGAAAACCGTCCACAGGTCATTTATGGCGATGAGAAAGGCAAAGCATCGCTGGGGGTTACCGCAGGGCGCAATCCGTTACCAGCGGAGAAGCTCGATGCATTTAAAGAGATGATGCTTAAGATGCTGGAGAGTTTAAAACCGCAGGCCGAGGCCGTTACCGTTGATGGTCATAAGGGGTGGTTACTCACCTTCTATTCGCAGGCTGCGGATACTGAAATTCTCAATATGATGTTAATCACATCGCAGAATAATAAGGCGGTGCAGATGACGTTTAATATGACCAAAGATTTAGTTGAACAGTATCAGGAAGCGGCAAAAGCCTCTTTGCTTTCCCTGCAGTTCGCGAAGTAACTCTGGTCTCGACTGAAAAAAACGCCCGTAAAGGGCGTTTTTTTATTTCCTGTCTCTAAGACAAGGGAAGGGGCTCAGAAGGCAAAGCGGAATTACTTCGCGTCGTCCGGCAGAGCGTAAGCGACGATATAGTCGCCCATCTTCGTGCCAAACGAACCGTGACCGCCCGCAGAGATGACAACGTACTGCTTGCCATTCACTTCATAGGTCATCGGCGTCGCCTGGCCGCCCGCCGGCAGACGGGCCTGCCATAATTTTTCACCGTTGCTCATATTGTACGCGCGCAGGTAGTTATCTGCGGTCGCGCCGATAAACAGCACATTGCCTGCCGTAGAAATAGGGCCGCCCAGCATCGGCATACCCATGGTGAACGGAAGTTTAATCGGCATCGGGAACGGCAGGCTATCCTGCGGGGTACCGATACGTTTTTTCCACACCACTTCGTTGGTTTTTAAATCCAGCGCGGAGATATAGCCCCAGGCCGGCTGTTTGCAAGGCAGACCAAACGGTGACAGGAACGGGTTTAGCGTAACGCCGTAGGGAACGCCGTACTGTGGCTGAATACCTGCTTCAGTACCGGAACCTTTGGCGTCTTTCGGCTGCTCCATCGGGTTGCCGGGGCCGCGCGGGATCAGTTTTGACACAAACGGCAGCGCCATTGGGTTAGCAATCGCCACCTGGCGGTTCGGATCGACGGAGATACCGCCCCATTCGAACATCCCCAGGTTACCCGGGAACACCAGAGTTCCTTGTTCTGACGGCGGGGTGAAGATGCCTTCATAGCGCAGCTGATGGAAGATAACCCGGCACACCAGCTGGTCAAACATGGTGGCGCCCCACATATCCGCGCCGCTCAGGTCTTTTTTCGGGCGGAAGCTCAGATCGGAGAACGGCTGAGTTTTTGAGACGTAGTCACCTTTCGCCGCCCCTTGCGGAACCGGTTTTTCCGGTGCCGGGACAACCAGCTCACCGTTACGGCGATCGAGGACAAAAATATTACCGGTTTTTGCCGGAGCGTAAATTACCGGTACGGTTTTACCGTTGACGTCGATGTCCGCCAGCGTCGGCTGCGACGGCATATCCATATCCCACAGATCGTGGTGCACGGTCTGGTAGCTCCATGCCAGTTTACCGGTGGTGGCGTTTAGCGCCACGATGGAGCTGGCATAGCGTTCCTGTTCTGGCGTACGGTTGCCGCCCCAGATATCCGGGGTGGTCACGCCCATAGGCAGGTAGACCAAATCCAGCTTCGCGTCATAGGCTGCTGGCGCCCAGGAGTTAGGTGAATTCAGTGTGAAATGATGTTCATCACTCGGAATCGCGTTGGGATCTTTCGCACCCGGATCAAAGGCCCACAGCAGCTTACCGGTATTCACATCAAAGCCGCGGATAACGCCAGACGGCTCGCGGGTCGAGAAGTTATCGGTCACGGCGCCGGCGATAACGATCGTTTTATCAGTAATAATCGGCGGTGAAGTTGGTTCGTACATACCCGGCGTAGTGACAGGCATGTTGGTTTGTAGATTGAGAATGCCTTTATTAGCAAAGGATTCACACAGCTTACCGGTTTCGGCATTGATGGCGAACAGGCGGCCATCGTTGACCGGTAGAATGATACGGCGCGGGCAGTCGGCAACCACATCTGCCGGCGCATTGTCCGCTCTGGCTTCATGATATGAAACGCCGCGGCAGGTCACGTGCTGGAAAGAGGGATCTGCGTTGAGCTGCGGATCGAAATGCCATTTTTCTTTACCGGTGGCCGCATCAAGCGCGAACAGGCGCTGGTGGGCAGTACACAGATAGAGCGTGTCGCCCACTTTAATCGGCGTAACTTCGTTGGTAATTTCGCCCGGATCGTTAGGCTGCTTGAGATCGCCCGTACGGAAGACCCAGGCTTCTTTCAGATTCTTCACGTTATCGGCGTTGATCTGCTTCAGCGGCGAGTAACGCTGTCCTTCCTGATTACGGCCATACGCCGACCAGTCGCCATCGGCAACGTCGGAAATAGGCGCTGCTGGCGTTGCATCCGCTCTCAGCGTACCGTTGACTTCCTGCGGGTCGTTGAAGCCGGCCCAGGTGAGGATGCCGCCGCTAATCAGCAGGGCGACGACCAGCCCGGCAACGGCGCCAGCGGAGGGAATCGGCAGGCGACGCCAGACAAAAGGAAGAATCAGCCAGATGCCGAAGAAGACCAGAATGTCGCTGCGTGGGGTCAGCGCCCAGAAGTCAAAACCAACCTCCCAGACGCCCCAAATCATCGTGGCAAGCAGCAGCGCGGCGTAAAGCCAAAGCGCAGAGCGCTTACCGCGGAACAGGAGGACGGTGACGCCCAGCATCACCAGACCTGCGATAGGGTAGTACCAGGAGCCGCCGAGGGCGACCAGCCAGGCTCCGCCCGCTAAAAGATAGAGGCCACAGAACGCTGCAAAAAGAGCCGTCAGCGTCACGAGTAGCCGTGATTGTTGAGATTTTGTTTCTGCCATAGAAAGACACTCGTTTGATTGTTAATTTTTTACCTGCAATTAATTATAGGATTTAACAAGTGTGATCGGAATCACAAAATGGGCTTTATTAATCACTGCATCGCATATTTCTTTTTGCTGGTATACTGCGTGGCTTGCCGGTCAACGTCGGTGCAATCGCAGCGGCATTGATGATTTACATTAAGAATCAAATGGTTAGTTTTATGAAACATACTGTAGAAGTGATGATCCCGGAAACTGAGATCAAAGCCCGTATTGCTGAGCTCGGTCGTCAAATTAATGAACATTACCAGGATAGCGGCAGCGAAATGGTGCTGGTGGGGCTGTTGCGCGGTTCATTTATGTTTATGGCCGACCTGTGCCGTGAAGTTCAGGTACCCCATGAAGTCGATTTTATGACCGCATCCAGCTACGGCAGCGGCATGTCCACCACCCGCGACGTCAAAATCCTCAAAGATCTGGATGAAGACATCCGCGGTAAAGATGTGCTGATCGTGGAAGACATCATTGACTCCGGCAACACGCTGTCAAAAGTGCGTGAAATTCTTAGCCTGCGTGAACCTAAATCCCTGGCGATTTGTACCCTGCTCGATAAGCCAAGCCGCCGTGAAGTTAACGTGCCGGTAGAGTTCGTCGGTTTTGCGATCCCGGATGAATTCGTCGTGGGCTACGGCATTGACTATGCTCAGCGTTACCGTCACCTGCCCTATATCGGCAAAGTGACCCTGCTCGACGAATAAAGCGGATTATCTATCCCGGCGGCCCGGGATAATAATTAAGAGGAGCGCGTGAATTACTTGTGATTGACGTGCTTGCTTTTAAGGTTGGAAATACCCTGGCGATAGCGCTGTTCCAGCGTTTCGCGGCTGACGGCGGTCACGTCAAGATCGCGTAACATGCCGTCGTGAATGCCGTAGGCCCACCCGTGGATGGTCACTTTCTGTCCGCGCTTCCACGCCGACTGCATAATCGTTGAGTGACCCAGGTTGTAAACCTGCTCCATCACATTCAATTCACACAGCGTATCAAGGCGACGCTCTTCGGGCATCTCACCCAGTAATGAGCTGTGCTTAAACCAGATATCGCGGATATGCAGCAGCCAGTTGTCGATCAGGCCAAGCTCGGTATTTTCAATTGCCGCCTGCACGCCGCCGCAGCCGTAGTGGCCGCAGATGATGATGTGCTCGACTTCCAGTACATCAACCGCGTACTGCACCACGGAAAGACAGTTCAGGTCGGTATGAATCACCAGGTTTGCAACGTTACGGTGTACAAACAGCTCGCCGGGTTCCAGGCCGGTCAAACGTTCGGCGGGGACGCGGCTATCGGAACATCCAATCCACAGAAAGCGCGGTTTCTGCGCCTGTGCCAGCTTCTCAAAGAAACCGGGGTCTTCCTCCACCAGCATTTTTGACCATAGTGCATTGTTGCTGATGAGTGTATCTATATCGTTCATGGATGTTTACGGGCCTGTAACCAAGTAAGTGCGTTGCGCTAATATAGGGTAACCTCACATTTTTTAAAACAACCCATCGCGTGTCGCGACACGAGAAGAGACCTTTAATGACCATTGCTCTGGAACTAAAACAGCTCAAGAAAACCTACCCCGGTGGAGTTCAGGCGCTGCGCGGAATCGATCTGCAGGTCGAAGCGGGCGATTTTTACGCGCTCCTGGGGCCTAACGGCGCGGGGAAATCGACCACTATCGGCATCATCAGTTCGCTGGTAAATAAAACCTCCGGCGAGGTGAATGTTTTTGGCTACGATCTGCAAAAGGATGTGGTGAACGCCAAACGCCAGCTCGGTCTGGTGCCGCAGGAGTTCAACTTCAACCCGTTTGAAACCGTGCAGCAGATTGTGGTCAACCAGGCGGGCTACTACGGCGTTGAGCGCAAAGAAGCGATTGTCCGCAGTGAAAAGTACCTCAAACAGCTCGACCTATGGGAAAAGCGCAACGAGCGCGCGCGGATGCTCTCCGGCGGCATGAAGCGCCGTCTGATGATCGCCCGCGCGTTGATGCATGAACCGAAGCTGCTGATCCTCGATGAGCCCACGGCGGGAGTGGATATTGAGCTTCGTCGCTCAATGTGGGGATTTTTGAAAGATCTCAACGATAAAGGCACGACGATTATCCTGACCACCCACTATCTGGAAGAGGCCGAAATGCTGTGCCGCAATATCGGCATTATTCAGCGCGGCGAGCTGGTGGAAAACACATCGATGAAAGCGCTGCTGGCCAAGCTGAAATCAGAAACTTTTATTCTCGACCTGGCTCCCAAAAGCCCGCTGCCGGTGCTGGAAGGCTATCAGTATCGTCTGGTCGATACGTCGACTCTGGAGGTAGAAGTGCTGCGCGAGCAGGGGATTAACAGCGTGTTCACTCAGCTGAGCGCGCAGGGAATACAGGTATTAAGTATGCGTAACAAAGCAAACCGGCTTGAAGAGCTGTTTGTCACGCTGGTGCATGACCGGAAAGGAGAATCAGCATGATGCAGCTTTATTGGGTCGCGCTGAAAAGCATCTGGACCAAAGAGATCCATCGGTTTATGCGTATCTGGGTCCAGACGCTGGTGCCGCCGGTGATAACCATGACCCTCTACTTTGTCATTTTTGGCAATCTGATCGGTTCGCGCATCGGTGAGATGCACGGTTTTACCTATATGCAGTTTATCGTGCCGGGTCTGATCATGATGGCGGTGATCACCAACGCCTATGCCAACGTGGCGTCCTCTTTCTTCAGCGCCAAATTCCAGCGCAATATTGAAGAACTGCTGGTCGCGCCGGTCCCCACGCACGTGGTGATCGCCGGCTATGTGGGCGGCGGAGTTGCCCGCGGTCTGTGCGTCGGGATTCTGGTGACGGCGATTTCGCTATTTTTTGTTCCGTTCCAGGTCCACTCGTGGGTATTTGTCGCTCTGACCCTGATACTGACCGCCGTGCTATTCTCGCTGGCCGGCCTGCTGAACGCGGTGTTTGCTAAAACCTTTGACGATATCAGCCTTATTCCGACCTTCGTGCTGACGCCGTTGACCTACCTTGGCGGGGTTTTTTATTCCCTGACCCTGCTGCCGCCCTTCTGGCAAGGGCTGTCGCATCTCAATCCGATCGTCTATATGATCAGCGGCTTCCGCTACGGCTTCCTCGGAATTAACGATGTTCCTCTGGCGACGACCTTCGGCGTGCTGGTCGTGTTTATCGTCGCGTTTTATCTCTTGTGCTGGTATCTGATCCAGCGCGGACGCGGGCTGCGCAGCTAATTTAACGACCGATGGCGCTTTGCTGCTCACTGAGGCAAAGCGCCAGCCAACAATTTGATTGCCATCACCGATATTCATCACTTGCCTTGCTAAATTGTTTGCCTGCTAAGGAGGTAGGCGATGTTAGGTTGGGTGATTACCTGTCATGATGAGCTGGCGCAGGAGATGCTGGATCGTCTGGAGAAAAAGTTTGGGCCGTTGACGCAGTGCCGGGCGGTCAACTACTGGCGCAATCTCAGCAGCAATATGCTGAGCCGTATGATGTGCGATGCGCTGCATGAGACGGACGGCGGCGAAGGCGTTATTTTCCTGACCGATAAATCCGGCGCGGCGCCTTATCGCGTGGCGGCGCTGATGAGCCATAAGCACACCCATTGTGAAGTGATTTCCGGGATCGACTATTCATTACTGGAAAGTATGTATTTGCTGCGCCAGAACCTGAGTAGCGAAGCCTTCCGACACGCCATTGTCAGCGCCGGAGGCCCGGCGGTGAGCAGTCTCTGGCATCAGCAGCAAAAGAATCCACCCTTCCGGCTGCTGCATGAGCCGTACGGGAATTAAGCATTGGTATTGATCGCGCTTTTGTTACAATGACGGCAGTTTTTGTCTACCGGTTCAATGCGCATGCTTGCCCGAATGTTTGTTTTACTCCTTCTGCTTACGGCGTGCAGCGCTTCCGCCAGCCTGTTAAGCCAGCAGGGCACCCCCGCGCGCTATATGCAAACGACCGAAGATGCGGATATCTGGGCGCAGGTTGGCAACCAGGTGGTGAGCGTCGGCAACGTACGGGCAGGGCAAATACTGGCGGTAGTGCCGACCGCAGCCGATTACTACGAGTTTAATTTTGGCTTTGCGACCGGCTTTATCGATAAAGGCCACCTTGGCCCAGTGCAGGGCAAGCAGCGGGTTGAGGATAGCCTCGGCGACCTGCATAAGCCTCTGAGCAACCAGAATCTCATTACCTGGAAAGATACGCCCGTCTATGATGGCCCCTCCGCTGGCAGCGCGCCGTTCGGCACCCTGGCGAATAATTTGCGCTATCCGATTATCAGCAAGCTCCGGGATCGGTTGAATCAAACCTGGTTTCAGATACGCATCGGTAACCGCCTGGCGTGGGTGAGCAGTCTGGATGCGCAGGAAGATAACGGCATCCCCATACTCACTTATCACCATATTCTGCGTGACGAAGAAAACACCCGGTTTCGTCATACCTCGACCACGACTTCCGTTCGCGCCTTCAGCAACCAGATGACCTGGCTACGCGACCAGGGCTATGCCACGCTGAGCATGTATCAACTGGAAGGTTATCTGCGTAATAAAGTGAATCTTCCGGCGCGTTCGGTGGTGATCACTTTTGACGATGGTCTGAAATCGGTCAACCGCTATGCGTACCCGATTCTTAAGCAATATGGCTTTCACGCTACGGCTTTTATTATTTCATCGCGCATCAAGCGCCATCCGCAGAAATGGGCGCCGAACTCGCTGCAGTTTATGAGCATTTCCGAGTTAAAACAGATTCAGGATGTCTTCGACGTGCAGTCGCATACCCATTTCCTGCATCGGGTTGATGCCCGGCGTCATCCGATTCTGCTCAGCCGCAGCTATCACAATATTCTGTTTGATTTTGAACATTCGCGGCGGGCGCTGGCGCAGTTTAATCCCCACGTGCTCTATCTTTCTTATCCGTTTGGCGGCTATAACGCTAAGGCGGTTCAGGCGGCGAACGACGCCGGTTTTCATCTGGCGGTGACTACCGTGAGAGGTAAGGTAAAGCCGGGCGACAATCCGTTCTTATTAAAAAGGCTATATATTCTCAGAACGGATTCGCTGGAGACGATGTCGCGGCTGATTAGCAACCAGCCGCAGGGGTAGATCAGGCAACCTGTACCGGAATGGCTTTTGCCTGGCGCTTCATTTCGTTTTCGCCCTCGAAATAGGCGACTTTCGGCTGCCAGGTGCGGGCTTCTTCGTCAGGCATGGTGACGAAACTGGCGATAATCAAAATATCGCCGACGTTGGCGCAGTGTGCCGCCGCGCCGTTAACGGAGATAATTCGCGACCCGCGCTCTGCGGCGATGGCATAGGTGGTGAAACGATTACCGTTGGTCACGTTCCAGATATGAATAGCCTCGTTTTCAAGGATGCCGGACGCATCGAGGAAATCCTGATCAATAGCGCAGGAGCCTTCATAGTGCAGGTCGGCCTGCGTGACTTTAACGCGGTGGAGTTTGCCCTGCAGCATATTACGAATCATAACGTCTACCTTTAAAGCTTAACGATAACAAAGCGGACATGACGTCCGCCTTGAGGAAATTCCTGGCAGTATTGCCTGATTTTTAACCCGTGTCTAGCCAGCGAGTGCGACGATCTGATTGTCGATCAAACGCGCTTCGCCGAGCCAGGCCGCCATCAGGATCACCGCTCGCTTACTGGTTTCCGTCAGGTCGAGCAGCGTATCGGCATCGCGGATCTGAATATCATCGGCGCGGAAGCCTTTTTCGTTCAGCTCCTGAGCGGCAATCGCGATAACCTCGTCAAGATTACGTTCGCCGGCCGCCAGTTTCTCCGCCACGCTATTCATCACCTTATGCAGTCCCGGCGCAATTTTGCGCTGCTCAGCACTGAGATAACCGTTGCGCGAGCTCAGCGCCAGCCCATCTTTAGCGCGCATAATCGGCACGCCGATAATCTCGATGTCATAGCCCATATCGGCCACCATCTTGCGGATGAGCGCCAGCTGCTGGAAATCTTTTTCGCCGAAGCAGGCGACATCCGGCTGTACCAGGTTAAACAGCTTGCTGACGATGGTCGAAACGCCGCGGAAGTGACCAGGACGGCTGGCGCCTTCGAGCATCGTCGACAGTCCTGGAACATCGACGTAAGTCTGATTTTCGATGCCGTGCGGATAAATTTCCGCCGCTGCAGGGGCAAAAATTAAATCGACTTTGCGTTTGTTCAGCTTCTCGCAATCGTCCTGCAGGGTTCGCGGATAGCGCGCCAGATCGTCCGGGCGGTCAAACTGCATCGGATTGACGAAAATACTGGCTACCACCACATCCGCGCTGGCTTTTGCCGCATCGACCAGCTTCATATGACCATCGTGCAGGTTGCCCATGGTGGGAACCAGCGCAATGCGCTTGCCTTCCTGACGTAAACGGCGAATATGCTGGCGCAGCAGCGGCAGGGTTTCAATAATCAGCACAACAATACTCCTTAATGGAAACTGTGTTCTTCGCCCGGATATTCACCGGACTCCACTTCGGCAACATATTGCCGTACCGCGGCGCGCATGTCGCCCGCTGTGCTCAGGAAATTTTTGGCAAATTTGGGAATGTGACCACCGGTGATACCAAAGGCGTCATGCATCACGAGGATCTGTCCATCGGTGACGTTGCCCGCGCCGATGCCGATTACCGGGATGGTGAGCGCCTCGGTGACGCGTTTCGCCAGCTCGACCGGCACGCACTCCAGGACCAGCAGCTGTGCGCCCGCCGCTTCTAACGCCAGCGCATCATCCAGCAGAACTTGCCCGGCATCGCCGCGCCCCTGAATTTTATAACCGCCGAAGACGTTCACCGACTGGGGAGTCAGCCCGAGGTGTCCGCATACGGGTACCGCGCGCTCGGCGAGCATTTTCACCGTATCCGCCAGCCATGCGCCGCCCTCGATTTTGACCATATTGGCCCCCGCGCGCATCACGATGGCGGCGTTCTCGAAGGTTTGTTCCGGCGTGGCGTAAGCCATAAACGGCAGATCGGCGAGCAGCAGGCAGTTTGGCGCGCCCCGGCGCACCGCGCGGGTATGGTAGGCGATATCTTCTACGGTCACCGGCAGGGTGGAGTCGTGGCCCTGTACCGTCATGCCCAGCGAATCGCCGACCAGCATCACGTTGATACCCTCATCGGCAAACAGCTTTGCAAAGCTGTAGTCATAGGCGGTGATAGTGGCGAAGCGTTTCTTCTCCTGTTTGCATTTCTGCAGCAGGGCGATAGTGGTCGGTTTCATAACGTTTCCTGATGATGAAAGTCATTTTAACCGGCATTCTAGCAGCCGCATTCAGGGGGGCAATGGTTTTAGGCAACCGATTACCACGATCGCCGTAATTGCTAAAAAATGAAGGGGTATTACCAGCTAGCGGGTTTTTCTGCGCCGAGGGTGGCCAGAACATCGCGCAATGCCAAACCGTCGGGGAAACGTAGTTCAGGCGCAATTTCAAACAGCGGCCACAGCATAAAACCGCGGTTTTTCATATCGTAGTGCGGCACGGTCAGGCGCGGAGTATTCAACACGTCATCGCCGAACAGCATGATATCGAGATCCAGCGTGCGGGGGCCCCAGCGTTCAGCTTTACGGGTACGGCCCTGCTGCAGCTCAATGCGCTGAGTGTGGTCGAGCAGCGCCTCTGGGGCGAGAGAGGTCTCCAGCGCCACGGCGGCGTTGAGGTAGTCAGGCTGATCCTGCGGCCCCAGCGGCGGTGTACGGTAGAAAGAGGAAACGCTTATCACCCGGCTGTCAGGAATCTCCGCCAGCGCGTTGACGGCAGCGTTAACCTGCTCCAGCGGAGAAGCCAGATTGCTGCCGATAGCGATATAAGCAAGCGTCATGCGCTACCTTCGCGACGCGGCGCGCGTTTACGCGGACGGCGGTTGCGACGACGTGGAGCCGGATCGTCACCCAAATCATCCAGCATATTTTTCTGAGCCGGCGGCGCAGCGACCTGGAACTCGCCCCACCATTTGGTCAGGCGCTGCAGTTCGCCATTGTTCTCGGCGCCGGCGCGCAGCTCCAGCAGATCGTATGCGGCGCGGAATTTTGGATGCTCCATCAGCTTCCACGCGCGTTTGCCCTGACGGCGGGACATCCGCAGCTGAAGCTGCCAGATATCGCGCACCAGAGTGGTGATGCGTTTCGGGATCGCCAGCGTACGGCAGGCTTCGTCCAGCACGTCGTTCATCGCCAGCGCGAAGGCATCGTAGTAGGCCAGCCCGCTCTCCTGAGCGATTTTCTGCGCGGTTTCCAGCAGCGGGTACCAGAACATCACCGCGAACAGGAACGCCGGATTAACGCGCATGTCGTTGCGAATACGGTTATCGGTATTCTTCAGCACCTGGCTGATGATACGCTCCATCGGACTATCGCCGCGCTCGGTGAAGTAGCGGGTAATGGTCGGGAACAGCGGCTGGAACAGATTATATTCGCGCAGCAGGATATAGGTTTGATATCCGTCACCGGCCTGCAGCAGCTTCAGGACTTCTTCAAACAGACGCGCCGGCGGCACATCGTGCAGCAGCGTCGCCAGGCGTGGGATCGGCTCGGCGGTCTCTTCGCTGATGCTCATGCCGAGCTTCGCCGCAAAACGTACCGCGCGCAGCATCCGCACCGGATCTTCACGATAGCGGGTTTCCGGATCGCCGATCAGGCGGATAACGCCATCCTGCAGATCTTTCATGCCGCCGACGTAGTCGCGGACGGTAAAATCCGCCACGCTGTAATAGAGGCTGTTGATGGTAAAGTCACGACGCTGGGCGTCTTCTTCAATCGAACCGAAGATGTTGTCGCGCAGCAGCATGCCGTTCTGGCCGCGCTGGGAGGTGATGCGATCGGTGGTGTGGCCTTCATGATGGCCGCGGAAGGTCGCGACTTCGATAATTTCCGGCCCGAACATCACGTGCGCCAGGCGGAAGCGACGGCCGACCAGACGGCAGTTGCGGAACAGCTTACGCACCTGTTCCGGGGTCGCGTTGGTGGTGACGTCAAAATCTTTGGGTTTTTTGCCCAGCAGCAGGTCGCGTACGCCGCCGCCGACCAGCCACGATTCGTAGCCCGCCTTGTTGAGTCTGTACATGACCTTGAGGGCATTTTCACTGATATCTTTGCGGGAAATTGCATGCTGCTCACGCGGGATAACCGTCATATGTAGTTGTTCGACGGCGGCTTCTGCCTCGCGCTCTTCACGGCTTAGCACCTTACGGCAAAAATTAGCGACTCGGGTAAAAATGGTACACCTCGTAGTGTCAGACGGACTTCAGGACAAAAAAATAGCGGCTAATCATAGCTCAGCGGAACGCATTTGAGAATGCTGGATTTGCTCCGGCCGCCAGTTCGCTATCGCGTACTTGAGTAAATCCTCAATGCTCAGCGTCTGCCATTCCTGAATGACATCCTGATTAAGAAACGTTAGCGCCCGCACAATTTCTGGCCGCGGGTCGCCTTCAGACAGTGCCGGAGCGTGGTTTTGCTTCGACAGTTTATTGCCCTGCGCGTTGAGGGCCAGCGGTAAATGGATATAATCCGGCGCCTGCCAGCCAAAATGCTGATAGAGAGAAATCTGCCGTACCGTTGGTTCGATAAGATCGGCGCCGCGGACGATTTCGCTGACGCCCTGAAAATGATCGTCCACCACCACCGCCAGATTATAGGCGAACAGCCCATCGCGGCGATGGATAATAAAATCTTCGCGCGCCAGCGGCTCGTCGGCAACGATGGTGCCGCGCAGCTGGTCATAAAATTCAAGGACTGGACGAGTTTGCCGCAGACGCAGAGCGGCGTTTTCCGCGCCGAGGCGTAAATCCCGGCAGTGACCGTCGTAGATGCCGCCCATACCGTGGATACGCGCGCGGGTGCAGGTGCAGTAGTAGCAGAGGCCCTGCTCGCGCAGCCAGGCCAGGCGCTCGCGATAGGCTTCGTGACGTTTTGACTGCCAGAGTACCTCTCCGTCCCAGTGCAGGCCGTAGTGGTCTAATTGACGAAGGATAGTTTCAGCGGCGCCGGGGACTTCACGCGGCGGATCGATATCTTCAATGCGCACGCGCCAGATACCGTTCTGCGCCCGAGCCTGCAGATAGCTGCCAAGCGCGGCAATTAATGAGCCGAAGTGGAGTTCACCGGAAGGTGAGGGGGCAAAGCGCCCGATATAGTGTGAATCTTTCATGATATGACTAAAGCATCAGGGCGGGAGAAAGCTCCCGCCAGAGATGCATCAGCGAAGTGATTAGCCTGCCATCTGTTTTTCGCGAATTTCCGCCAGCGTTTTGCAATCAATGCACAGGTCGGCGGTCGGGCGCGCTTCCAGACGACGGATACCAATCTCGACGCCACAAGATTCACAGAAGCCGAAATCTTCGTCTTCGACTTTTTTCAGCGTTTTCTCGATCTTTTTGATCAGTTTACGTTCGCGGTCGCGGTTACGCAGCTCCAGGCTGAACTCTTCTTCCTGAGCGGCACGGTCTACCGGGTCCGGGAAGTTAGCAGCTTCATCCTGCATATGCGTTACGGTGCGATCCACTTCATCCCTAAGTTGATTACGCCACGCTTCAAGAATGCGCTTGAAGTGCGCCAGCTGGGCTTCGTTCATATACTCTTCGCCCGGCTTCACTTGGTACGGCTCCACCCCAGCGATGGAGAGAATACTCAGGGACGATGTTTTACGGTTTTGCCCTTCTTGCATGTTGCTTCTCCTTAACACGCACTATCGATCCCCGTGTTGGGGGAAAAATCAGGCCGCTATAAATAGCAGATGCTTTTCCGGATAGCAATTATCTAAACGTTACACTTGACAACCCTGTGAGGAAAAGCGTATTTGCGCTCGCGACCCGAATACTATTTAGCCGTTTATTTACCGGGGGTTAACACCACGGTAATTGGCTTATTCAGAGTCATCATCTCGGTAGAAAGTTCCGCCTTGTACGCGAGAATTTCCACCCCCTTGTTTTGCGCCTCAATCAATAGCTGTGCGTATCTGGCATCAATATGATGCGCGGGAGAGAAACGGTCGATCGCGGAATGAAGCACCGCGAACAATATCACCGCCCGATCGCCCGCCGCCGCCACGCTCATCAGCTCCCGCAGGTGCTTCTGGCCGCGCTCGGTGACCGCATCGGGGAAATAACCGTATTCCTTTTCCGCCAACGTAACCGATTTCACTTCAATATAGCAGTTTTGTCGGTCATCTGCTTGTAACAGAATATCAATACGGCTGCTTTCATCACCATACTTCACTTCGCTTTTCAGCGTGTTGTAGCCTACAAGCTCGGGAATTTTACCTGCCAGAATCGCCTCTTTCGCCAACGTATTAGCACGTAGAGTATTAACACAAATTGTCGCGCCCTCGACGGTTTCAGTTAATTCCCATGTGTGAGCATATTTGCGTTTAGGATTATCTGAGGTGGAATACCAGACGGTGTCGCCCGGCGCGGCGCAGCCGGTCATGGCGCCGGTATTGGGGCAGTGCAGGGTCAGCTCGCGTCCATCCGGGGTCATGACGTCGGCGAGAAACCGTTTGTAACGTTTAATCAGGATGGCGGACTGCAGGGGAGGAGTGAACAGCATCAGCTTTCCTTGTCGAAAGGGTAACGTTCCAGCGCCTGATAGCGCGTTCGTCCGCGGCTAAAGCTGGATTGGTAGAGAACAAATTCGTTGACCGCAAACGCCCAGCTAAATCCGGGCGGCGGAATAGGCACCGCGTGGCGCGCGTCGCGCAGCAGGGTGATGTGCGGATGAAACGGCTGCGGGCTTTGATAGCAGCCGCTGCGGGCGGCCTGGGCGCGCAGCATATTCGCTAATTGCAAAACCCCGCGCGGCGGCTGACGAGTACCCAGCCACACCACCCGCGAACGTAGCCACTGCCCGGCATCGTCAAGCGTCAGGGTAAAGCCCGGCTGGCGGATCCGTCCGGCCATTGCAGACAGCGCCCGCTGCTTGTCCGCGCTCACTTCGCCAAGAAAGGCCAGCGTCAGATGGAGGTTAGCCGCCGCCACCGGTCGACCCGCATCCTCGGGAAAGCTGGCGGCGCGCCAGTGAACGATCTGCTGCTGAACTTCTCCAGGAAGTTCAATGGCGAAAAACAGCCTTTTCGGCTCGGACATGATAGAGACTCGGTAATGAATTATCGGGATGCTACAATGCTTGCCCTCACATGTTAACCCCCGGAGCGCTTCGTGTCCTCATTGCCGGTTGCCGCCGTCCTCCCTGAACTTCTCTCTGCCCTGCAGCATGCGCCGCAGGTTTTGCTTAACGCGCCAACCGGCGCCGGGAAATCCACCTGGCTGCCGCTGCAAATTCTCGCCGAAGGTAAAATCAACGGACGCATAATCCTGCTGGAGCCGCGGCGGCTGGCCGCGCGTAACGTGGCGCAGCGGCTGGCGGAACTGCTGGGAGAAAAGCCCGGCGAGACGGTGGGCTATCGCATGCGCGCGGAGAGCTGCGTCGGGCCGAACACGCGCCTCGAAGTGGTGACCGAAGGTATTTTAACGCGGATGATCCAGCGCGATCCGGAGCTGAGCGGCGTGGGGCTGGCGATCCTTGATGAATTCCACGAACGCAGCCTGCAGGCGGATCTGGCGCTGGCGCTGCTGCTCGACGTCCAGCAGGGATTGCGCGACGATCTTAAGCTGCTGATTATGTCGGCGACGCTGGATAATGAACGCCTGCAGAAGCTGCTGCCGGAGGCGCCGGTTATCGTTTCCGAAGGGCGCGCGTTTCCGGTTGAACGGCGTTTTTTGCCGTTGCCGACTCATCAGCGTTTTGACGAGGCGGTGGCGATAGCCGCCGCAGAGCTGCTGCGTAGCGAGAACGGCTCAATGCTGCTGTTTCTGCCCGGGGTAGGAGAAATTCAGCGCGTGCAGGAGCGGCTGGCGGAGCGGGTGGCGAGCGATGTTGTGCTGTGCCCGCTGTACGGCGCGTTGCCGTTGAGCGAGCAGCGTAAGGCGATACTGCCTGCGCCAGCAGGGATGCGCAAAGTGGTGCTGGCAACCAACATCGCCGAAACCAGTCTGACCATCGAGGGGATTCGGCTGGTGGTGGATAGCGCTCAGGAGCGAGTCGCGCGCTTTGACGCCCGGACCGGGCTCACTCGCCTGGTGACGCAGCGCATCAGCCAGGCCTCAATGACCCAGCGCGCCGGTCGAGCCGGGCGTCTGGAGCCGGGTATCTGCCTGCATCTGCTGGCAAAGGAGCAGGCCGAGCGCGCGGCGGCGCAGGGCGACCCGGAAATCCTGCAAAGCGATTTGTCGTCGCTACTGCTGGAGCTATTGCAGTGGGGATGTCAGGACCCGGCCCAGCTCAGCTGGCTGGATCTGCCGCCTGCGACCAACCTGGCGGCGGCCCGGCGTCTGCTCACTGACCTTTCTGCGCTGGAAGGTGACCGGCTGTCGGCGCACGGGCGAAAAATGGCGGCGTTAGGTAACGATCCGCGTCTGGCGGCAATGCTGACGGCCGCGGAGGATGCCGATGGCGCCGCCACGGCGGCTAAGCTGGCGGCGATCCTTGAAGAGCCGCCGCGCGGCGGCAATAGCGATCTCAGCGCGGCGTTTGCCCGTCAGCAGGGCAACTGGCAGCAGCGGGCGCAGCAGCTGATGAAAAGGCTGGCGGTTCGCGGCGGTCAGCCCGACGCCGACAGCATCGCGGCGCTGCTGGCCTCCGCTTTTGCCGACCGTATCGCCCATCGTCGCGGTCAGGAGGGGCGCTACCAGCTGGCTAACGGGATGGGGGCGATGCTTGACGCCGATGATGCCCTGAGCCGCCACGAATGGCTGATTGCGCCGCTGCTGCTGCAGGGGAGCGCATCGCCAGATGCGCGGATCCTGCTGGCGCTGCCGGTCGATATTCACGCGCTGATTGAGCAGTGTCCGGCGCTGGTCCGGCGTTCCGATACCGTCGAGTGGGATGAGGCGCCAGGCACGCTGAAGGCCTGGCGGCGCACCTGTATCGGACGCCTGGTCATCAAGACCCAGCCGCTGGCGAAGCCGGCGGAAGAGGAGCTGCATCAGGCGATGCTTAATGGGATCCGCGAGAAGGGACTGAACGTGCTCAACTGGACGCCGGAGGCGGAGCAGCTGCGTCTGCGGCTGCACTGCGCGGCGCAGTGGCTGCCGGAGGAGGCGTGGCCGGCCGTTGATGAGGCGTCGCTGCTGGCCTCGTTTGAACAGTGGCTGCTGCCGCAGATGGCGGGCGTCCATTCGCTGCGGGCTCTGAAGGCGCTGGACGTGCGTCAGGCGCTGCAAAACTGGCTGCCGTGGCCGCTGCGCCAGAAGCTGGACAGCGAGCTGCCCACGCATTATACGGTGCCGACCGGTAGCCGCATTGCGATTCGCTATCACGATGAAAACCCGCCGGCGCTGGCGGTGCGAATGCAGGAGATGTTTGGCGAGGCGACCACTCCGACTATCGCCCAGGGGCGGGTGCCGCTGGTGCTGGAGCTGCTTTCGCCGGCGCAGCGCCCGCTGCAGATCACCCGTGATTTAGGCGCGTTCTGGCAGGGGAGCTACCGCGAGGTACAAAAAGAGATGAAAGGGCGCTATCCGAAGCACGTCTGGCCCGACGATCCGGCCAATACCGCCCCGACCCGCCGCACCAAAAAGTATTCGTAGCCGGAGAGTTCCCGGGTTGCGGCGTAAACGCCTTACCCGGGCTACCGGACCAACAGCACCCGTAGCCCTGCTAAGCGCAGCGCGAGCAGGGGATATTTTATACCTGGCCCCACAAAAAGATGCCGCCGCCCGCCAGCGCCAGCCAGGGGCCGAAGGCCAGGGGCTGTTCGAGCGAACGACGGGTTACCAGGCGCTGCAGCAGCGTCCAGATCAGGCCGCTGGCGGAAGCCAGCAGCAGCGTATGCGGCAGCGCCTGCCAGCCGAGCCACGCGCCGAGCGCCGCCAGCAGCTTGAAATCACCGTAGCCCAGCGCCTCTTTACCGGTCAGCAGACGGAACACCCAGTACACTGACCACAGCGATAGATACCCGGCCATCGCGCCAACGACCGCCTCCGCCAGCGGCGCGAAGAGATCGGTAAGATTGAACAGCAGCCCGGCCCACAGCAGCGGCAGAGTCAGCCTGTCAGGCAGCAGCTGCGTTTGCGCGTCGATGGCGGCGAGGATCAGCAGCAGCGACAATAAAATTAACCCGCCCAGCAGCGGCATGCCCGCAGGGATCAGGTACCCGACCAGCATAAACAGCGCGCCGGTCGCCAGCTCCATCAGCGGATAGCGACGTGAAATCGGTCGCCCGCAGCAGCGCGAACGCCCCTTGAGCCATAAAAAGCTCAGCAGCGGGATATTGTCCCGCCAGGCGATGGGCTGACGGCACTGCGGACAGAACGATGCGGGGAAGCAGAGATTCACTCCCTCTGCGTACTCCATCATCAGCGGTAAACGATGGATAACGACGTTAAAAAAGCTGCCGAACGCCAGTCCGGACAAGAATAAAAAACCGCCCCAGATTAACGGGAATTGCGCGGCGAACTCGGGTAACAATGCGATGTTTTCCACGGCTATTTTTTCTCCTCGGATAGCCACTGTCCCTGCCACTGCCACGGCGTGCGCCCCTGCTTATCTTTACGGCCGGTTTGCGCAACCAGCAGCGTCAGCAGCGCCGGAGCCGCCTGACGGGGTTGCAGCATGCCGTTAAACGTATAGCGCCCGTCGGGCGTCAGAACGCCCTGTCCGGTGAGGCTAAGCTGATGGGAATCCTGGGTCAGGGCGATAGCCAGCGTGCCCGCCGGGGTGCAGCTTAGTTTGCCGCTAACCTGGGCCAGTTCGAGCGAACCGGCGGGGGAGGTGAGCGCCGCATCCTGCCACTGCACGGCGCCCGCGCTCATCTGTCGGCAGCCGCCAGCGTTAAAACGGGCTTCCGGTAGCGTCAGCATCACCTGGCCACGGGCTTCCAGCGGTATCCCGAGCGCCAGCCGCTGGCCGATCGTCCGGGCCGGAATCACGAGTCGGCCTTCGCGCACCACAAACTCGTTCAGGCCGTGCAGCCAGGCCTGGCCGCGCAGGCCGGAGGGGGCGCTAAACGCGGTATGCCAGCCGGGAAGCCACGACGAAAAGCCAAACTCCCAGCGTAAATGGGCGATGTCAAAACCGCGCCAGCTGGCCTGACGGGCTTCTCCTTGCCACAGGGTGCCCGTGGTTTCGCCGAGCCGCGCGCCTTCCGGCAGCGCCAGGGCCAGCAGTCTCGCCGGCGCGCTAAGCAGCAGCCAGAAGAGATAGACCGCCGCCAGCAGCAGGCCGATAGTGATTTTATTTTTCATCGCTGCGCTCCAGCACCAGCGTAGTGACGGTGACCCGGCCAGGCTGCTGCGCCACGGCGGCCACCGTCAGCGTAACGGTGGTCATTCCCGCCTGCCCCAGCGCGTCGAGCCATGCCATCAGCGCCTGAAAATCGGCGGGCTGCACGCTAAGGCCCAGGCGAGCTCCCTGCGGCTGCAGGCGAACGATGGCGATCCCGTGGCGGGCGGCTTCGCGCATAATCACCGTTGTTGGCTCTTGCGGCGCGGCAGGCGATTTCTGCTGGCGAAGCTGCTGCAGAAGGGGAGTCTGCTGGCGCATCCACTGCAGACTGGCCTGCTCCCGGGTCAGCGTTTGCCGCCACTGCGTCTCGCGACTTTGCCAGGGCTGCCATAAAGCGTAATAGACCAGGCCGATAATCAGCATCACGCCCATGCCCAGCAGCAGATGCCGTTCGCGGCGCGTACGCTGTTGCCATAAGGTCATCAGGTTATGCATCGTTATCCTCCAGCGTCAGACGCCCTTCAATACCGTCGGCGTGCGGTTTCATTTCCCCGCTCTGCACGCGGAAGCCGGCCCGCGCCCGCTGGCTGAACTGCTCCAGAGCCTGCGATGAGACGGCGGATATCTCCAGCTGCAGCGCGTTGCGCCCGGCATCATAGCTCAGGGTTCGCAGGCGAATGCCCGGCGTTTCAGCAATGATTTGCTGCAGAGCGCCGAGCCGCGAGATGATCACCGGCCGGGCGCTTGCGCTTGCCAGCCGACGCAGATGCTGCTGCATTTGCAGACGTGGATTGACGAGGTTTTTTTCGCTTTTGAACCACTGGCGGTAAAAGTCACGGCTGGCCTGTACCGCGGCGTCGGCCTGGCGCGCCAGCGCGAGATGGTCGTGGAGGCGATTCCCGCTCCACAGCAGCAGTAGCGCCAGCGCAGCGGCGAGAGCCGGGCGCCAGCGTCGGGGCGTCGGCGGCCGGCGGCGTTCAGGGGCAAAATTGCCCTGGCATAAGCAGATTTTACGCGCCTGCGGGTTGCTCGCCGCCAGCTCCAGCAAATCCTGCGTCGGCAGAGGCTGCCACGGCGCGGCAATCTCCGGCGGCGGCGAGTAGCTGGCGATGGGCGCGAGGTCAGGCCAGTGAACCAGCAGTTCGCCGAGCCATGAGGTTTCCACCGCCATACCGCTCTCCGAATCGTGGCGAAACAGCCACTGCTCGCCGCAGCGTACGGCGCTCCAGCCGGTTGGGTTGTGCGGCAGGGTTAGGGCATCCGGCGTCAGTGCCAGCACGTTGAGTCCGAGTTGTTCGCACCAGGCCTGCCAGGCGCGCATCTTCTCCCGCCCGACCACCGCCACGGCACAATCGCTTTTATCCCGGTGGAGCAGGGCAAAATGGCTCTCCTCGACCTCTGTTGCCAGCTGTTCTTCGAGTAAAAACGCCAGGGCCTGCTGCGCATTTCGGCGCACGCCGGCGGGCAGAGTAACGCGATGAAACGCGCAGTCGCTGGCGGGCACCAGCACCCAGGCCGGATAACGCTGCGCCAGCAGGCTGAGCGTCGGATCGCCAGCGTCAGGATGCCATTCTCCGCTCTGCGCCTCGTCGCCCGGCGCGGCCAGCCGCCATATCGCCGTCGCGGCATCAGGATTGAGGCGAATAATCAGCACGGTGGCGGAAGAGGTATGGTGGTTATTCATCGGCTACCCAATAGATTCCATAGCGCCGCTGGACGACGCCGAAGGTTCGCCCCTGCTTTTGCAGGAGGCTACGTTGCTGATAGCGGGCGCTGCCCATCACTACGCTGAAGGTGGCGATAAAACGCTCGCTGCGCACCGTCAGCCACGGACGCGCGGCGGCGGTATCGGTTTTTTGTAGTATCGGCTGCGACAGGAAAGCGGCGACGCTGCTCCAGCCGGTGGCCGCGCGCGCCTGCAGCAGCTGCCGGGCTTCGGCAAGGGTGAGTTCAGCCGGGAAGAGCGCCGACAGTAGCGCGGCCTGAGCGGGCTGCAGGGTATTGACGTTCACCTGCAGCGCATCGTCCGGAGGCGCGCAGACGTAGGGCAGCAGACGCTGATAGAGCGTCGCGTCCATCCCGGCCAGCAGGCGCAGTTCGCTGACATCCTGCAGCGGCTGATTGCCGCTCAGATAGCCGGGGGATTGCGCCATATAGACTTCATCTTCCGCGCCGTTCAGCAGCGGCTGGCGATCGCTGTCCACCCAGTCGCGCAGGGCGGCGGTCAGCTGTAAGGCGCGCAGCGGCTCGCTGCCGAGATTCTCCAGCAGTCGGGTAAAAACCTGTGCGGGATAAGGGATTTCAACGCTTTCGTCGCCGCTGAGCTGGTTAATGGCGTTGAGGTTGAAGCAGGCCTGCGCGTCGCTTAGGGTGGCGTAGATCTCGCCGTCATTGAGCGTAAAACGTCGCCCCTGCTGGGCCCAGTTCTGCGCCAGATGGGTTTGGTTCGGCGAGTCGAGCGCGTCGCGTTGTAGCAACGCCGCCGCCAGGGTTTCCGCCCCCAGCGCGTACCATTTGGCCTGCAGGTTATCGAGGGTCGTCGCGGTTTGCTGATACATCCGCGCGCTGCGCTCGGTCATGGCGCTCGCCAGCACCATCATCAGAGCGAGGATCAGCAGCACCATAAGCAGGGCGACGCCGCGCTGGCGGGTATTCATTGGCTGCCTCCCGGCGTAAGCAGAAACAGCCTTCGGATCTCGCCGTATGGCTCCAGCGTCAGGGTGACCTCCAGCCCCTGGGGCAACCTCTGCGGCTGCTGCCATTCATCCTGCCAGCGGCCGCTGGCGTAAAAGCGCAGGCGAAACGCCTGCACGTTGCGCTGCATAACGGTCACCGTGGGCAGACTACCGGGCAGCGGGTCCTGCTGGTCGTAGCTCAGGCGCTCCAGGTGGCTGCCGCGCAGGCGGTAGCTGACGTTCTGAATTTCCGAACGCGGCAGAAGCCCCAGAGGGTTGGGCCAACCGTTGCGGCTAAAAGCGATCGCCCAGTCGTCGCTGCCGAGCTGAAAGCGTCCGGCAAAAAACAGGTTCGCGCTGTCGCGGCTGCGGCGGGGAATGATTTGGCTAAAGTCCGCCGCCATCTGGCTGAACGTTTGCTGCAGCGTCTGGATGCGCTCGCCTTTATCGCGGGTGAGCGTATCGGCGCGCATCACGTTTTGCAGCACCGTGACCGCAGCGACGCTTAGCGCGGCGAGGATAGCCAACGCCAGCAGCATTTCAACGAGGGTAAATCCGCGAGCTCGCTGGATCATGGCGGCGTCACGTAGGTGCGCAGCGAAGAGACGGGCATCTTTTCGCTTTTGGCATGGCGGACCTCGACGTCCAGCGCCCGCAGCTGCGGGAGGTCGGTTTCCACGCCCTGCCAGCGAATGTGCCAGCTGACGCCCGCCGTCTGCACCGTGGTTTCCGACCAGCTCAGCGCGGGCCAGCGATTTTCCAGCCGTAGCTGCACCAGCTGATTATCCGCCAGCCAGCCGGCCAGAATTTTCTCCTCCATTCGCCCCAGCTGGCGGGTTTGCTGGAGCGTGGCCTGCACCACCGCCAGCCCGGCAAGGGCGAAGACCACCAGCGCGACCATCACTTCTATTAGCGTCATGCCGGCCTGCTTTTTCATGGCGCCTCCTGCGGTTGAGGCTGGCTTTCGCCGCGCGCATTAAACGCGATACCCGTGGCTTCGCCGACGGTCAGCCGAAAGGGGATCATCTCCCCGCCGGGAAAGATCAGCACATCGGGGTTGTCGCCCGGCGTCCAGGCCTCGCCCTGTGGAAAAGCGAGGCGTAGCTTGTCCCCGATGACGCTACCCGAAGTGGCGACGCGTCCGGCGCTTAGCGGCAGCCAACGATAGCCGTTCCAGTCGTTGCCGACAGAGGGGGAGTCATTGCTTTCGCGGGCTTGCAGGACCAGAAACTGCCATCTATCGGGATGCACCGAGACGCCAAAAAACTGACCGGTTTGTAGACCTCGCTGCTGGACAAAGCGCAGCTGCGCCTCAAAGCGCGCCAGGGTCTGCGCCGCGCTATCATCGCGCGAGGCGGGAAAAGCCAGCAGCACCATGCCTGCGCTGACGCCCATCAGCAGCAAAATGAGCATCATTTCCAGCAACGTAAAGCCGCGCTGTCGCACTATTTTTTCCCAATCGTCCAGTTGCCGATATCGTCATTGCTCTCCGGCACGCCGTCCGGCCCGAGGCTGAAAATATCCACCTGTCCGTGCTGGCCGGGGCTCAGCAGCTGGTAATCGCTGCCCCAGGGATCCTGCGGCAGACGGCGAATATAGCCGCCTTCGGGATAGTTGCGCGCGTGCGGCTCGGCCGATGGCGCGCTGACCAGCGCCTGCAGCCCCTGCTCGGTGGTGGGATAGCGGCTGTTGTCCAGTTTGTACATGTCCAGCGCCCCCTCGAGCGCCACAAGATCGCTGACCACTTTTTGCCGGTCGGCCTTTTCCTTGTTGCCCATCAGGTTGGGCACCACGAGGCTGGCGAGCACGCCGAGGATAACAATCACCACCATGATTTCCAGTAAGGTGAAGCCGCGCTGTCGTTGCATATTTTTCTCCATTAGAACAATTACATACTCATCAGGGTATTGAGCTGCAGTATCGGTTGCAGGATGGCGAGGACGATAAACAGCACCATGCCGGCCATCGCCACTACCAGCAGAGGTTCAAACAGGCTGAGGGCCAGCTGAATTTGCGCGCTCAGATCCCGGTCCTGGTTATCTGCCGCGCGCGCCAGCATGTCGTTGAGCTCGCCGCTCTGTTCGCCGCTGGCGACCATATAGCGCATCATCGGCGGGAAAAGCTGGGTCATTTCGAGCGCGCGATGCAGGCTGACGCCTTCGCGTACCGCGTCGCTGGCGGCTTCGAGCTGGCGCTTAGCCCAGGCGTTGCTTAATACTTCCGCGCTGATGCGCATCGCCAGCAGCAGCGGAACGGCGCTGGCGTTGAGAATGCTCAGAGTACGGGCGTAGCGGGCGCTGTTAACGCTGCGCGCGACCCGGCCAATCAACGGCAGGCGCAGCAGCAGTCTGTGCCAGGCCAGCCGCTTTGCCGGCTGCCGCAGCAGGTAGCGCAGCAGCAGAGCCATGAGCATGGCGGCGAGCAGCAGCCACGGACCGGCGGCGCGCAGCATATCGCTCATCGCCATCAGCAGACGGGTAGAAAACGGCAGCGCCTGCTTAAGGTGGATAAACTGCTCGACAACCTTCGGCACCACCGTCGACAGCAGAATGACGATCACGCTGACCGCCACCAGGGTTAGCACGATGGGGTAAATCATCGCCTGCAGCAGCCGGGCGCGCAGCTCCTGGCGCTGTTCGGTGTAGTCCGCCAGCCGGTTCAGTACGCCATCAAGATGGCCGGAAGCTTCTCCGGCGGCGACCATCGCGCAGTAGAGCGCGTCGAAGCAGCCAGGGTAGCCGCGCATCGCTTCCGCCAGCGCATGGCCTTCCAGCACTTTGCCGCGCACGCCGGCAATCAGGGTTTTCAGCTGCGGTTTCTCACACTGCTGGGCCACCGCGTCGAGCGCTTTTTCCAGCGGGATGGCAGCGGCGACCAGCGTCGCCAGCTGGCGGGTGACGAGGGCAAGATCGCGGGCGTTAGTCCGGCGGATAAAGCGCGGTTGCCCGCCGCCGGCAGCCGGGGCAATATCCAGGGCCAGCCAGTTCTTATCCCGCAGCAGCTGGCGCGCGTGGCGGGCGGAGTCCGCCTGCTGGATGCCGCGCCGGGTTTTACCCTTTTCATCAACAGCCTGATAGCGAAAAAGCGCCATGTCAGGAGGCCTCCGAGATCTGCTGTTCGGTGACCCGCAGGACCTCTTGCCAGCTGGTGATCCCCGCCAGCGCCTTTTCCCGCCCGGCGTGGCGTAGGGTGATATAGTCCGCTCCCAGCTGTTGGATCAGCGTCACCTCGTTTTCGCCGCGGTGGATAGCCATGCGCACGCGATCGTCCACCAGCAATAGTTCGTGAATGCCGGTACGTCCGCGATAGCCGGTAAAGCCGCACTCGGCGCAGCCCCGGGGCTGCCAGAGCGCCGTGCCGGGGGCGATCTCCATCTGGCGGGCGGTATCGGCATTGGCCGGCTCCTGCTGGCGGCAGTGCGGGCAGAGCCGTCGCACCAGCCGCTGCGACATCACCGCCAGCAGCGAGGTGGAGAGCAGAAAAGGCTCGACGCCCATATCCTGCAGGCGCGAGATGGCGCCCAGCGCGCTATTGGTATGCAGCGTTGAGAGCACCAGATGGCCGGTTAGCGAGGCCTGAACGGCGATTTGCGCCGTTTCGCCGTCGCGGATTTCGCCCACCAGCACCACGTCAGGGTCCTGGCGCAAAATGGCGCGCAGCCCGCGGGCAAAGGTCATATCGACTTTCGCGTTAACCTGAGTCTGACCGATGCCCTCCAGCTCATATTCGATAGGATCTTCAATGGTCATGATGTTGCGCTCGCGGGCATCGAGGCGGCTTAGCGCGGCGTAGAGGGTGGTGCTTTTTCCCGAGCCGGTCGGCCCGGTCACCAGCACGATGCCGTGCGGGCGGGCGATCAGTCCATCTACCTGCTGGAGCAGCGCGGGCGGCATCCCGAGGGTCAGCAGGTCGAGATTAACGCTGTTTTTATCGAGCAGACGCAGCACCACGCGTTCGCCGTAGCTCGACGGCAGGGTGGAGACGCGGACATCGACGGCGCGTCCGCCAATACGCAGCGCCATGCGCCCATCCTGAGGAATGCGTTTTTCGGCGATATCAAGGCTCGCCATCACCTTAATGCGCGAGATCAGCAGCGCGGCGAGGCGGCGCTGGGGGCGCAGGATTTCGCGCAGTACGCCGTCGACGCGAAAGCGAATTTGCAGGTGGCGTTCATAGGTTTCGATATGAATATCCGACGCTTTCTCTTTGATAGCCTCGGTGAGCATGGCGTTAATCAGGCGGATAATCGGCGCGTCGTCTTCGCTATCCAGAAGATCGTCGGTGTCCGGCAGCTCTTCGGCAAGGGTGTACAGATCCAGCTCGTTGCCGATATCCGCCATCATGCGCCGCGCCTCGGCGGAGTCGCGCTGATAGCTCAGCACCAGCAGCTTTTCGAACGCCTCTGCTTCCAGTCGTTCCAGGCTGAACGGCATCCCGGCCACCCGGCGAGCTTCCAGCAGCGCCTGCGGCGCGGTGGCGGCAAGGCAGAAAACCTCGCAGCTTGCGCCGTTGCTCAGGAGCATCACGTTGTGCGCGCGGGCGTAGCTGAAGGGGAGCAGCGGACGTCGTTCAGCGGCGGGCATCATAGATTGCCTCCCAGATTGAACGCGTCGATGGCGGCGCTGACCTGGCGGAACGCGGCGGTATCCTGGCGCGGGTAGATCTCCAGCAGATCGTTACTCAGCATCGCGTCGTTGTTCTCTTTGCCGCGCTGTTTGCTCTGGGCGTCGTTAAACGCGGTGTACTGCCCGGATGAAGCCTGACGGTACTCGTCTCGGTCGCGGATCACCGTTGGACGAATGAACAGCATCAGGTTGCGCTTGGAGACCTTTTTGCTGGTGGAGCGGAACAGCGCGCCAATCACCGGGATATCGCCGAGCAGAGGGACTTTATCGGCGGTGTCGGAGACGCTTTTATCCAGCAGGCCGCCGACGACCACCGTTTCGCCGCTGCCGACCAGTACGGCGTTATTCACCGTACGGGTATTGAAGGTCGCGCCGAGATCCGAACTGGTGCTGGAGGCGGCATCCGCCACGCTCGATACCTCCTGTTCGATCTCCAGCAGGACCGAATCGCCTTCGTTAATTTGCGGCTTTACCTTCAGCTTGATGCCGACGGTTTTACGCTCGACGGTATTGAAGATGTTATCGCCGGAGGTGGTTTGCGAGCCGGTCAGCACCGGGACTTCCTGGCCGACGTTAAAGGTGGCCTCCATGTTGTCGAGGGTGACAATGCTCGGCGTGGCGAGAATATCGTTCTTGGTGCTGCTTGAGAGTGCGGTGAGCAGCATTGCCCAGTTGCCCTGGTAGAAGCCGGCGGCAATGCCGTTGAAGGAGCTAAGGGCGCTGGCCAGGGAGCTGCTGACGGTGCCGTCTTTGTTGTACTGGTTGGCCCCGGCGATGGCCGTAGATATTGGCAGACCGCTGTTGGTGAACTGGGTCATCCCGGCGTTTTTATTGGCCCACTGGATGCCGAGGTTAAGACCGTCAGCGTCCTGCACTTCGGCGATGATCGCCTCCACCAGCACCTGTGGACGGCGGATATCCAACTGATCGATTACCCGTTCAAGATCGTTCATCACGTCAGGGGCGGCGGTGACAATCAGGGCGTTGGTCTGTCCGTGCGCTTTGATAATAATATTTTTATCCAGCGCCGCCACCGGCTTCGCGGCCTGCTTTTCGCTCTGCATCGTGCTGCTGATGCCGGTCAGCACTTCGACCAGATCGGCGGCTTTGGCGTATTTCAGATAGATCACTTTGGTGTTGCCCTGCGTCGCCTGCTGGCGGTCGAGCTGCTTAATCATGGCGACGATCCGCTGGCGCGAGTTGGGCTCGCCGCTGACCAGCACCGCGTTGGTGCGCTCGTCGGCCACCACGTTGGCGACCATCGAGCCGGGCAGGGCCGATTTGCTGGTATCTTTGTTGAGTTCAGTCACCAGCTTGACCACATCGGCGGCGGAGGCCCATGAGAGGGGAACTGTCACCACGCTGCGGTCTCCGGCGTTATCGACGCGTTCGACGATGGTCAACAGACGCTTGATCACCGCCGCGCGGCCGGTCATCAGCAGGACGTTGGAGGGTTCATAGTGCACCACGCTGCCCGCGCCGGCGTTATCGTTAAGCTGGCGCAGCAGCGGCGCCAGATCGCGGGCGGCGACGTTAGTCAGCGGCACGACGCGGGTGACGACCTCATCGCCAGTACCCGGTGCGGCATCGCTCGCCACCGGCACCGCGGCGGTTTTCGCATCCTTCGAACGAACGACTTTCAGGACGCCGTTATTCATATTAATCACCGCGAAGCCATAGACATCGAGGACGCTGAGGAAAAATTGATAATATTGCTCTTCGTTGAGCATATCGTAGCTACGTACGGTAATGGTGCCGCGTACGCTGGGATCGATAATGACCGTTTTATTCAGGTTTTTACTGACCGTATTGATAAATTCCTGAATGTCGGTGCCCTTAAAGCTGGCGGAAAACTCTTCCGCCGCGGCCGGTTTGAATATCAGCGCGGCGAATATCAGCAGCGTCAGGAAAAATGGGCGGGTAACGTTGGTGATGATCAATTATTCATCCCTCAGATCTAGAGAAATATCTTGTTTCTGGCCGTCGCGTTCAACGGTAAGGGTTATTTCGGTTAATTCCGGTAGCTGAGCTAATGCCTGGCGAGACTGTTCTTTATCGCGGAGATCCAGGCCGTTCAGGGCAATCGCCAGATCGTTTTCCTTGAGACCCGCCTGGCGAAATAACGCCGGTTTTTTTCCCGCATTCAGGCGATATCCGCTGAGCTTGTCGTTGACCATGACCGGCGAAATATTGAGGTAATGAAGAATATTTTGCGGCTGCGCGCGGAGCTCCTGCGCCAATTGGTCGGCTGGCGGCGCGGCGCTATTTTTGCCGGCAGCGGGCGGGTCGTTAAACAGCGGGATAGCCTCATTTGTGCCGCGGTAATTAACAATCAGGCGGTCGGGGAAAATGGCGACAATTTTCGCCTCTCCGCCCGGCGTATTATCGCCAATCCCGAGGCTAACCTGTTGATTCCCCTGCATCATGATAGCAATGGCGCGAGAGGGAACGGTACTGGCGAGCAGGCCGGTTACGCGCAGTTTGAGCGCCGAAACGGGTGCCTGCTCGAGGTTGTCGCCGTTTGCGGAGGAGGGCGTTTTCTCCGCCACGCCAAATAGCGTAAAGCGCGGCAGCGCCGTTTCCGGGGAGGGCGCGGCGGGCACCGTCGTATCGGCAGAGCTTAATGCGTTATCCGTAAAGTTTACCGGGAGAATTATTTTCCAGGTTAATTGGGCGAGCTGCTGGCAGATAAAAAATAATATGATGAACGTCACAATATGAGGCACGTAATTAATTATTTTTTTATTTGATATTGTTAATCTCATCACGGAATTAGGCATTTTTATTCCTTTGCTCATTCTATTTCCCTCAGTAAAAGGTACCGCCCTACCGATATTGGTGGGGATTTTTTTATGGTGAGCGTGCTAATTGCGGGAATCTGCGTAGGTCGCTGCGAATGATAAAGAGTTTGGCTATTGCGGTCGTCATTCCCTTTTTATTTTTTCTCCTCCGGCCGCCTACGCCCCCACACAATGAGCGAACGGATGATTGAACCGGAGAGAGCAAGAATATCTAATTATCGACGCTTTAAAGATATGCTCGTTATTTTTTTATGGTGCTTAAGTGCGCCAGGAATAGTTTCGCGTATATATCACTTCATATAATTTAATCAGCATATATAGGGACTATCGAATGCTCAGATATACCCGTAATGCCCTGGTTCTGGGATCGCTGGTTTTACTTAGCGGCTGCGATAACGGATCCTCTTCTTCTTCCTCTGGAAATCCCGACACTCCTGGTAATCAGGATGTGGTTGTACGTTTACCTGACGTTGCCGTACCCGGCGAAGCGGCCACGGCGGCAGAAAACCAGGCGGTCATCCACCTGGTGGATATTGCCGGCATCACCAGCAACAGCGCGGCGGACTACAGCAGCAAAAACCTCTATCTGTGGAATAACGAAAACTGCGATGCGCTCAGCGCGCCGGTAGCGGACTGGAATGACGTCAGCGCCACCCCGAGCGGCAGCGATAAATATGGCCCGTACTGGGTGATTCCGCTCAACAAAGAGAGCGGTTGTATCAACGTCATCGTTCGCGACGGCACCAATAAACTGATCGATAGCGATCTGCGGGTGGCGTTTGGCGACTTCACCGATCGTACGGTATCGGTGATCGCCGGTAACAGCGCGGTCTATGACTCCCGCGCTGACGCTTTCCGCGCCGCTTTTGGCGTCGCGCTGGCCGAAGCCCACTGGGTCGATAAAAATACGCTGCTGTGGCCGGGCGGACAGGACAAGCCCATTGTGCGCCTCTACTACAGCCACAGCAGTAAAGTGGCGGCGGATGGCGAAGGCAAATTTACCGACCGTTACCTGAAACTAACGCCGACTACGGTCAATCAACAGGTCAGCATGCGTTTCCCGCATCTTTCCAGCTATACGGCTTTTAAGCTGCCGGACAATGCGAACGTTGACGAGCTGCTGCAGGGCGAAACGGTCGCCATTGCCGCCGCAGAGGACGGGATCCTGATTTCCGCCACCCAGGTGCAGACGGCGGGCGTCCTGGATGACACCTATGCCGAAGCGGCGGAAGCGCTGAGCTACGGCGCGCAGTTGACCGACGGCGGCGTCACCTTCCGCGTCTGGGCGCCGACTGCTCAGCAGGTGGATGTGGTGGTCTACAGCGCGGACAAAAAAGTGATTGGCAGCCATCCGATGACCCGCGACAGCGCTTCCGGCGCGTGGTCGTGGCAGGGGGGCAGCGATCTGAAAGGCGCGTTCTACCGCTATGCGATGACGGTTTATCACCCGCAGTCGCGCAAGGTTGAACAGTATGAAGTCACCGACCCGTATGCGCATAGCCTGTCGACCAACTCGGAGTACAGCCAGGTGGTCGATCTCAACGACAGCGCCCTGAAGCCTGACGGCTGGGATAGCCTGACGATGCCGCATGCCCAGAAGACAAAAGCGGATTTAGCGAAGATGACGATCCATGAATCGCATATTCGCGATCTCTCCGCCTGGGACCAGACCGTTCCGGCCGAACTGCGCGGTAAATATCTCGCGCTGACCGCCGGCGACAGCAATATGGTACAGCATCTGAAGAAGCTCTCCGCCTCAGGCGTCACGCACATCGAGCTGCTGCCGGTCTTCGATCTGGCGACGGTGAACGAGTTCAGTGACAAAGTCGCCGATATTCAGCAGCCGTTCAGCCGCCTGTGCGAAGTGAACAGCGCGGTGAAAAGCAGCGAGTTCGCCGGATACTGCGACAGCGGCTCCACCGTGGAGGAGGTGCTGAACCAGCTCAGGCAGAGCGATAGCCAGGATAATCCGCAGGTACAGGCGCTGAATACGCTGGTGGCGCAGACCGACTCCTATAACTGGGGCTACGATCCGTTCCACTACACGGTTCCGGAAGGATCCTACGCGACCGATCCGGAAGGCACGACGCGCATCAAAGAGTTCCGTACCATGATTCAGGCGATCAAGCAGGATCTGGGGATGAACGTGATCATGGACGTGGTATATAACCACACCAATGCCGCGGGTCCGACCGACCGCACGTCGGTGCTGGATAAGATAGTGCCCTGGTACTATCAGCGTCTGAATGAAACCACCGGCAGCGTTGAATCCGCCACCTGCTGTTCCGACTCTGCGCCGGAGCATCGGATGTTCGCCAGGCTGATTGCCGACTCGCTGGCGGTATGGACCAAGGATTATAAAATCGATGGTTTCCGCTTCGATCTGATGGGCTATCACCCGAAAGCGCAAATTCTCTCGGCGTGGGAGCGCATTAAAGCCCTGAATCCGGATATCTACTTCTTTGGTGAAGGCTGGGATTCAAACCAGAGCGACCGCTTTGAAATCGCCTCGCAGATCAATCTGAAAGGCACCGGTATCGGGACGTTCTCCGATCGTCTGCGCGACTCCGTGCGCGGCGGCGGCCCGTTTGATTCCGGCGATGCGCTGCGTCAAAACCAGGGCGTTGGCAGCGGCGCTGGCGTATTACCAAACGAGCTCACCAGCCTGAACGATGATCAGGTCCGTCATCTGGCCGATCTGACCCGTCTGGGGATGGCCGGTAACCTTGCTGACTTTGTGATGATCGACAAAGACGGCGCGGTGAAGAAAGGCAGCGAAATTGACTATAACGGCGCGCCTGGCGGCTATGCCGCAGATCCGACGGAAGTCGTCAACTATGTTTCGAAGCACGACAACCAGACGCTGTGGGATATGATCAGCTATAAAGCGTCC
Source organism: Klebsiella sp. S69 (assembly GCF_016516145.1). Taxonomy (NCBI): domain Bacteria; kingdom Pseudomonadati; phylum Pseudomonadota; class Gammaproteobacteria; order Enterobacterales; family Enterobacteriaceae; genus Klebsiella; species Klebsiella sp. S69. The sequence continues at coordinate 155,344 of NZ_JACVUU010000005.1, forward strand.
CAGGAAGCCGACCTGGCGACCCGCGTTCGCATGCAGGCCGTTTCGCTGGCGACGGTGATGCTCGGGCAGGGGATCGCTTTCGACCAGCAGGGTTCTGAACTGCTGCGCTCGAAATCCTTTACCCGCGACTCCTACGACTCCGGCGACTGGTTTAACCGTGTGGATTATTCCCTGCAGGACAATAACTACAACGTTGGTATGCCGCGCATCAGCGATGACGGCAGTAACTATGACGTGATTTCGCGCGTCAAAGATATGGTTGCCGCTCCGGGCGAAGCGGAGCTGAAGCAGATGACCGCCTTCTACCAGGAGCTGACCGAGCAGCGTAAATCCTCGCCGCTGTTCACCTTAGGTGAGGGCAGCGCGGTGATGAAGCGCGTTGATTTCCGTAATACTGGTTCAGACCAGCAGGCCGGTCTGCTGATTATGACCGTGGATGACGGGGTGAAAGCGGGCGCCAGTCTGGATAGCCGTCTTGACGGCCTGGTGGTGGCGATCAACGCTGCGCCGGAAAGCCGTACGCTGAATGAGTTTGCCGGTGAGACGCTGCAGCTGAGCGCGATCCAGCAGGCGGCGGGCGAAAATTCGCTGGCTCACGGCGTGCAGATTGCCGCAGACGGCGCGGTCACCCTGCCGGCATGGTCGGTGGCGGTGCTGGAAATGCCGCAGGGCGATGCTCAGGGCGCGGGGCTGCCGGTCAGCAGCAAGTAAGACCTTAACCTCCCGGCCCGCGGCGTACAAACCGCGGGCCGGGATGGCGTGTCCTGATTAAGGAGAAATCCGTGCTTGTTCGTGAGCAAGAACCGTACCCGCCGTCCAGTCCCCCGGCGGGGGGCGGGAAAATGGTGCAAATCCCCTGCGTGACCGTACCGCTGTATGCCGCGCTGCTGATTGCGCTCGGCTGGTTTGGCGGCGAGCAGTGGCGGAATAAACCCGTCCCGCAGCCGATAACGCAGCCGGTAGCCCATGCGGCGTTAGTGCCGCTGAATCAACCGGCGGTCAAAACTGCCGTCAAGCCGGTTAAAGCCGGGCCAGAAACGCAGGCCCTTGCGGAGGCGCCGATCGATGAAGATCATCTGCCGCCTCTGCGCTACAGCGCGCACGTCTACGCCACCCTGGCGGAGAAACGCAGCATTGTATTAAACGGACAATCCTGGAAGGAGGGCGACTCGCCGCTGGCGAATCTGGTTATCGAGCAGATCCAGCAGGATCTCACCGTCTTTAGCTTTAACGGTAAAACGTTTACCCTCGCGGCGCTGGATGACTGGCCGGGCGGGACGATTGAGGAGAGTCCGCAGGGAGAATAAAAATAGCGCGAGCGGAATTAAAATAACCGCTATTTATTGCCGCGCAGGCTATCAATAAATGGCGCCAGCTGGCGATTAAACTGGCTGCATTTTGTGGCTTCCGGGGTACTATCCTGCTGGAGCTGTTGATATAGCTGCGCGCTGCGCTGGCTCAGCAGATTATCATCAATATTTGCCCATCCGCGTTTTTTACCGGCGTTTATTGCCGCACGGTTAATTGCGTCATCGGCAGGCAGATCGCTGCGGTTGCATTTATTCTTCAGATAGCGCGCCCCGGCGGCGACGGAGGCAAGCTGCTCAAGCTGAGCCTCACCGCTAACCGCAGGACTCAGGGTTGTCTGACGATTTTGCTGACAGCCTGAGATCAGGGCAACCGCCATAAGCGGAAATATAATAAAGTTGCGCATAATCTATTAAGCAGAAAAATTAATTGGCTGACAGTTTAACAAATATTTTTCGGCAGTCATCAGAAAATCTGCCAAATTATAAATGTTAAGTGGCTCGCGTTTTTATCATTGCGCTCTTTTAAATCTCATTTTCTTTCATCTGGGTCGTTTCTGTTTTCCGGCGGAAATAATATTTTCCGGCCTTACTGCTTCGGTTTGTTTCTGCGGCCAGCAGAACGTTACGGGCGCACATTTTTATGTTGTTAAAAAACATCACAATTTCCCTGAGGTTGCCCGGCGAGGATGTAAAATGCTGGTTAAGAATGTCGCGGTTTAGTGCTATCCTGTATTCCCTGGACAATCCGTTCCGTGTCCCGAATAATTCTGTCGATGAAGCGTGTAACAATGTGATTTGTATGGTGAATTATTAAAGTGAAAATCATGCGAGCGACATGATAATGCGTCGCGCAGTCCATAAATGGTTGCCTGAAAAACAACACCTTCGGGCGGCAATTTGAGAGATTTCTTCTTTCCCCCATCCGGGGAAACATTGAGAATCAGGCCTTTACGCCTGTAAGTTGCGGAGAAAAAGCATGGCGGGAGATGACCGCGAGCCGATCGGACGTAAGGGGAGACCCTCGCGCCCGGCAAAACAAAAGGTAACTCGCCGTCGGGTTCGGGAAGAGGACTACGACGACGATTACGATGATGACTATGAGGATGAAAAACCGATGCCGAGGAAAGGAAAAGGCAAAGGCGGTAAACCCCCTCGTCGTAAACGCACCTGGCTGTGGCTGCTGATTAAAATTGGGGTCGTCTGTGCGGTATTGATTGCCGCCTATGGCGTCTACCTTGACCAGAAAATCCGCAGCCGCATTGACGGGAAAGTCTGGGATCTGCCCGCGGCGGTTTATGGCCGGATGGTCAACCTTGAGCCGGATATGCAGATCAGCAAAAACGAAATGGTGCGCCTGCTTAACGCGACGCAGTATCGCCAGGTGAGCGCGATGACGCGTCCGGGGGAATATACGGTACAGGCCAACAGTATCGAGATGATCCGCCGTCCGTTCGATTTCCCGGACAGTAAAGAAGGCCAGGTGCGCGCGCGTCTGACCTTTAATGGCGATCGTCTCGACACCATCGAGAACATGGATAATAACCGCCAGTTCGGTTTCTTCCGTCTCGATCCGCGCCTGATCACCATGCTGCAATCGGCTAACGGCGAACAGCGTCTGTTTGTGAAGCGCAACGGCTTCCCGGATCTGCTGGTGGATACTCTGCTGGCGACGGAAGACCGCCATTTCTACGAACACGACGGCATCAGCCTTTACTCCATTGGCCGTGCGGTGCTGGCTAACCTGACCGCCGGTCGTACGGTGCAGGGGGCGAGTACGCTGACCCAGCAGCTGGTGAAGAACCTGTTCCTCTCCAGCGAACGTTCGTACTGGCGCAAGATTAACGAAGCCTATATGGCGCTGATCGTCGATGCCCGCTACAGCAAGGATCGTATCCTTGAGCTGTACATGAACGAGGTGTACCTCGGTCAGAGCGGCGATAACGAGATCCGCGGCTTCCCGCTGGCGAGCCTCTATTACTTTGGTCGTCCGGTGGAAGAGCTCAGCCTCGATCAGCAGGCGCTGCTGGTGGGGATGGTAAAAGGCGCGTCGGTTTACAACCCGTGGCGTAACCCGAAGCTGGCGCTGGAGCGACGCAACCTCGTGCTGCGTCTTCTGCAGCAGCAGCAGGTTATCGATCAGGAGCTGTATGACATGCTCAGCGCGCGTCCGCTGGGCGTACAGCCGCGCGGTGGGGTGATCTCTCCGCAGCCGGCGTTTATGCAGATGGTGCGTCAGGAGCTGCAGGCGAAACTGGGCGATAAAGTCAAAGATCTCTCCGGCGTGAAGATCTTTACCACCTTCGATTCCGTGGCGCAGGATGCGGCGGAAAAAGCGGCGATAGAGGGTATTCCGGCGCTGAAGAAACAGCGTAAGCTACCGGATCTGGAAACCGCGATGGTGGTTGTCGACCGCTTCACCGGCGAAGTACGGGCGATGGTCGGCGGGGCGGAGCCGCAGTTTGCTGGCTATAACCGCGCAATGCAGGCGCGCCGTTCGATTGGCTCGCTGGCAAAACCGGCGACCTATCTGACCGCGCTAAGTCAGCCGAATCAGTATCGTCTCAATACCTGGATCGCCGATGCGCCTATCTCGATTCGTCTGTCTAACGGTCAGACGTGGTCGCCGCAGAACGACGATCGTCGCTACAGCGAGAGCGGGAAGGTGATGCTGGTTGACGCGCTGACGCGTTCAATGAACGTGCCGACGGTGAATCTCGGGATGGCGCTGGGCCTGCCGGCGGTGGTTGATACCTGGACTAAGCTGGGCGCGCCCAGGAATCAGCTGAATGCGGTTCCTTCTATGCTGCTGGGGGCGCTGAACCTGACGCCGATTGAAGTGGCGCAGGCGTTCCAGACCATTGCCAGCGGTGGCAACCGCGCGCCGCTGTCAGCGCTGCGTTCGGTGATCGCTGAAGATGGTACCGTACTCTATCAAAGCTATCCGCAGGCGGAACGGGCGGTACCGGCGCAGGCGGCTTATATGACGCTCTGGACTATGCAGCAGGTGGTGCAGCGCGGTACCGGTCGTCAGCTGGGCGCGAAGTATCCGGGCCTGCATCTGGCGGGTAAAACCGGGACCACCAACAACAACGTTGATACCTGGTTTGCCGGTATTGACGGCGGTCAGGTGACCATTACCTGGGTGGGACGCGATAATAACCAGCCGACTAAGCTGTACGGCGCCAGCGGCGCAATGTCGATTTACCAGCGCTATCTGGCTAACCAGACGCCGACTCCGCTGGTCCTGACTCCGCCGGAAGATGTGGTGGATATGGGCGTCGATAGCAGCGGTAACTTTGTCTGCAGCGGCGGCATGCGTTCGCTTCCGGTATGGACGACCTCGCCGGACGCGCTTTGCCGCCAGGGTGAACTGATTCAACAGCAGCAGCTCCAGCAGCAGCAGGCGAATAATCCGTTCAATCAGTCCGGGCAACAGCCGCAACAGCAGCAAAATCAGCAGCAACCGCCGAAGCAGGAGAAGAGCGATGGCGTAGCGGGCTGGATTAAAGATATGTTCGGCGGTAATTAACTCGTCGTTGCATCCTGAAAGCCGGCGCCTTGTTGGTTGAGTGGGTGCAGGAATAGTGGCCCTCTAATACCTCAGTATTAGAGGGCCTTTTTATATCTGTAAATTAATTAACAGCCTTATAACCCCACAATTACCGTCTGGTTATTTATTCATCCTTTGATAGCCCGCAGGGGGCATATTTCTTGCCTTGCCGCGCTCGTTTCGCCTATTATGTCAGCCGTTATAATAATAATTCTCGTTTACGTTATCATTCACTTCTATCAGAGATATACCCATGGCGCGTCTTAAAACTGCTCAGCCAAATCACTCGCTGCGTAAAATCGCAGCTGTAGTAGCCACGGCGGTTAGCGGCATGTCTGTTTATGCACAGGCGGCAGTTGAACCGAAAGAAGAAACCATTACCGTAACCGCCGCTCCGGCTCCGCAGGAGAGCGCCTGGGGACCGGCAGCGACCATCGCGGCGAAACATTCGGCTACCGCAACAAAAACCGATACACCCATCGAAAAAACGCCGCAGTCTATTTCCGTGGTGACCCGCCAGGAAATGGAGATGAAGCAGCCGACGACGGTCAAAGAAGCGCTGGCCTATACCCCTGGCGTATTCTCGACCCGCGGCAGTTCAACCACCTATGATGTGGTGACGATTCGTGGTTTCACCACCTCAACAACGGTGAATACCAACCAGTATCTGGATGGGATGAAGCTGCAGGGTAATAACTATTCTGAAGTCTCAATGGACCCTTATTTCCTCGAACGCGTGGAAGTGATGCGCGGGCCAACGTCGGTGCTGTACGGCAACAGCAACCCTGGCGGCATCGTCAGCATGGTCAGCAAGCGTCCGACGACTGAACCGCTGAAAGAAATCCAGTTTAAAATGGGTACCGATAACCTGTGGCAGACGGGCTTTGATTTCAGCGATGCCATTGATGAAGACGGCGTGTGGTCATATCGTCTGACCGGTTTAGGCCGCAGCCAGGATGCTCAGCAGCAGATGGCGAAATCAACCCGCTATGCGGTCGCTCCTTCCTTTAGCTGGCGTCCGGATGACAAAACGGACTTTACTTTCCTGAGTAATTTCCAGAGCGATCCGTATGCCGGGTATTACGGCTGGCTGCCGCGTGAAGGGACAGTGGTGCCCTATTACGACGCCAACGGTAAGGCGCATAAGCTGCCGACGGACTTTAACGAAGGCGAAGCGAACAATAAGATGTCTCGCCGTCAGCAGATGGTTGGCTACAGCTTCTCGCATCAGTTCGATGACACTTTCACCGTGCGTCAGAACCTGCGTTATGCCAACGTCCATACTCTGTATCGTTCAGTCTATGGCAACGGATATACGCCGACAGGCAAAATCAACCGTGCGTATGTTCGCTCCGATGAGAACCTTAATACGTTTACCGTTGATACCCAGTTGCAGTCTGATTTCGCTACCGGCGCGGTAGGGCACACCCTGTTAACCGGCGTAGACTATTCGCGCATGCGCAATGATGTGAACGCGGATTACGGGACGGCTTCCGCGATTGATATGCAGAACCCGCAGTATGGCAATGCAAACGTGAGCGTTAACTTCCCCTATTCAGTGCTGAACCGTATGGAGCAGACCGGTCTCTATGCCCAGGATCAGATGGCGTGGGATAAGTGGGTGATGACGCTGGGGGGCCGCTACGACTATGCGATGGCTTCAACCCTGACGCGCCCTGCGAATACCCTCGCCAAAAATCACGATCAGCAATTCACCTGGCGCGGCGGCATTAACTATCTGTTTGATAATGGTATCTCGCCATACTTCAGCTACAGCCAGTCTTTTGAGCCGGTTTCCGGATCGTCGCGGGATGGCAAACCTTTCGATGCTTCCCACGGCGAGCAGTATGAAGCCGGCGTGAAGTACGTACCGAAGGATATGCCGGTGGTGCTGACCGCCGCGGTATATCAGCTGACCAAAGATAAAAACCTGACGGCGGATCCGAACAACTCCTCATTCAGTATCCAGACGGGCGAAATCCGCTCTCGCGGGATTGAGCTGGAGGCGAAAGCGGCGGTTAACGCCAATATTAACGTGACGGCTTCTTACACCTATACGGATGCTCAGTACCAGCACGACACCACCTTTAACGGCAAGCGTCCGGCAGAAGTCCCGCGCAATATGGCCTCGCTGTGGGCAGATTATACTTTCCACGAAACCGCGCTTAGCGGTCTGACGGTGGGCGCCGGTGCTCGCTATGTCGGTTCAACGGTAAGTTATTACAAAAACGATACTTCGACCGGGAAAAAAGACGACTCCTTCAACGTCGCGGGCTACGCGTTAATGGATGCCACCGTGAAATACGATCTCGCGCGCTTTGGTTTGCCGGGCTCGTCGATCGGAGTCAACGTCAATAACCTGTTCGATCGTGAATACGTTTCCAGCTGCTACAGCGAATACGCATGTTACTGGGGCGCTGAGCGTCAGGTTGTGGCGACCGCGACTTTCCGTTTCTAACCACTTAACGGGCGCGGTTCGCCGCGCCTCTTACCAGGTTCCGTTATGCAGGAAAACATTCCGCACTCCGATACGACGTTTTCACTGGACCGCGTGACCTTCCGCGTGCCCGGCCGAACGCTGCTGCATCCTCTGTCGTTAACCTTCCCGGCGGGAAAAGTCACGGGCCTGATTGGCCATAACGGCTCCGGCAAATCGACGCTGCTGAAAATGCTTGGCCGCCATCAGCCGCCTTCGGACGGGGAGGTTTTGCTTGACGGTCAGCCGCTCGATAGCTGGGGCAGTAAAGCCTTTGCCCGCAAGGTGGCTTATCTGCCGCAGCAGTTGCCCCCAGCGGAAGGCATGACGGTGCGCGAACTGGTGGCTATCGGCCGCTACCCGTGGCACGGGGCTCTGGGGCGTTTTGGCGCGGCGGACCGGGAAAAAGTGGAAGAGGCGATTGCGCTGGTCGGGCTAAAACCGCTGGCCCATCGGCTGGTGGACAGTCTCTCCGGCGGCGAACGCCAGCGCGCGTGGATTGCCATGCTGGTGGCCCAGGATAGCCGCTGCCTGCTGCTCGATGAACCCACCTCGGCGCTGGATATCGCCCACCAGGTGGATGTGCTGGCGCTGGTTCATCGCCTGAGCCAGCAGCGCGGGCTGACGGTGATCGCCGTACTGCATGATATCAATATGGCGGCGCGCTACTGCGACTATCTGGTTGCGCTGCGCGGCGGTGAAATGATCGCTCAGGGAACGCCCGCGGAGCTGATGCGCAGCGAAACTCTGGAACAAATTTACGGTATCCCGATGGGGATCCTGCCGCATCCGGCTGGCGCAGCGCCGGTAAGTTTTGTCTATTGATGGAAAACCTCACACTCATCACGCGGCGGCGCCTGCTGACCGCGATGGCGCTGTCGCCGCTGCTGTGGCAGATGCGCGGCGCGCGGGCGGCGGAAGTTGATCCGCAGCGTATTGTCGCGCTCGAATGGCTGCCGGTAGAGCTGCTGCTGGCGTTGGGCGTCACGCCCTACGGCGTTGCCGATATCCCTAACTACAGGCTGTGGGTCAATGAACCGGCGCTGCCTGATTCGGTGATTGATGTTGGGCTGCGCACCGAACCCAATCTGGAGCTGCTGACGCAGATGAAGCCGTCGTTTCTGGTCTGGTCGGCAGGGTACGGCCCGGCGGCGGAAAAGCTGGCGCGTATTGCGCCCGGACGAGGATTCACCTTCAGCGACGGCAAGCGTCCGCTGATGATGGCTCAGCAGTCGCTTAGCGAAATGGCTGACCTGATCGGCAGGCAGCAGGAAGCGAAGCGCCATCTGGCGGAATTTGACGCGCTGATGGAGAGCCTGCGTCCGCGCTTTGCCCGCCGCGGCGATCGCCCGCTGCTGATGATTACCCTGCTTGATACCCGCCACGTGCTGGTCTTTGCGCAGAACTGTCTGTTCCAGGAAGTGCTCGACCGCTTTGCCATCAAAAATGCCTGGCAGGGCGAGACCACCTTCTGGGGCAGCGTCACCGTCGGTATTGACCGGCTGGCGGCCTACAGAGATGCCGACGTTATCTGCTTCGATCACGGCAATGCGCGGGAGATGGCGCAGCTCACGGCGACGCCGCTGTGGCAAGCGATGCCGTTTGTTCGCGCAGGGCGTTTTCAGCGCGTCCCGGCGGTGTGGTTCTATGGCGCGACGCTATCGGCGATGCATTTTGCCCGCGTGCTGGCCGACGCTCAGGGGGGCCCGGTGTGAGATCGCGTATTTCGCCTTTGGCGACATCTCTGCTGTTAACTCTGCTTATCGTCGCTGCTGCGCTGACGCTGTTCAACCTCAACGTGGTGCTGCCGCGAAGCGAATGGGGGCAGGCGCTGTGGCAGCCTAATATCGATAATATCGCTCAGATGCTGTTCCACTACAGCCTGCTGCCGCGGCTGGTTATATCGTTGCTCGTCGGCGCCGGGCTGGGGCTGGTGGGCGTATTGTTCCAGCAGGTGCTACGTAACCCGTTGGCGGAACCGACGACGCTCGGCGTAGCGACCGGGGCGCAGCTGGGCATGACGGTCACCACGCTGTGGGCGATCCCTGGCGTGCTGGCGTCGCAGTTCGCCGCGCTTGCCGGGGCGTGCATTGTCGGCGCGCTGGTGTTTGGTGTGTCGTGGGGCAAACGCCTCTCGCCGGTGACGTTGATTCTGGCTGGGCTGGTAGTCAGCCTGTACTGCGGCGCGCTTAATCAACTGATGGCGATCTTCCATCACGATCAGCTGCAAAGTATGTTCCTGTGGAGCACCGGAACCCTGACCCAGACCGACTGGAGCGTGGCGCAGCGACTGTGGCCGCAGCTGCTGGGCGGAGCCATTTTAACGCTGCTGCTGCTGCGTCCGCTGACCCTGATGGGGCTGGACGACGGCGTGGCGCGCAACCTCGGACTGGCGCTCTCGCTGGCACGGCTGGGGGCGTTGACCCTGGCGATTGTCATCAGCGCCCTGTTGGTGAATGCGGTGGGGATTATTGGCTTTATCGGCCTGTTCGCGCCGCTGCTGGCGAAGATGCTGGGCGCTCGTCGTCTGCTATCGCGCTTGCTGCTGGCGGCGCTGATTGGCGCGCTGCTGCTGTGGCTCTCCGATCAGGTTATCCTCTGGCTGGCCCGGGTGTGGATGGAAGTCTCCACCGGTTCGGTAACCGCCCTGATTGGCGCGCCGCTGCTGCTATGGCTGCTGCCGCGCCTGCGCAGCATTAGCGCGCCGGTGATGAACGGTGGCGCCAGGGTGCAGGCTGAACGGCAACATGTGCTGTGGTTCGCGCTGGGCGGGCTGGCGCTGCTGCTGCTGGCCATCGTCGCTGCGCTGGCTTTCGGCCGCGATGCGCAGGGCTGGCACTGGGCCAGCGGTACGCTACTGGATGAGCTAATGCCCTGGCGCTGGCCGCGCATTCTGGCGGCGCTGTTCGCTGGCGTAATGCTGGCGGTAGCGGGCTGCATTATCCAGCGTTTGACCGGTAATCCGATGGCCAGTCCGGAAGTGCTCGGCATCAGCTCAGGCGCGGCGTTTGGCGTGGTGGTGATGCTGTTCTTTGTGCCGGGGAATGCCTTTGGCTGGCTGCTGCCCGCCGGTAGCCTCGGAGCGGCGGCGACGCTGCTGATCATCCTGATTGCCGCCGGGCGCGGCGGGTTCTCGCCGCATCGCATGCTGCTGGCAGGGATGGCGCTGAGCACGGCGTTTACCATGCTGCTGATGATGCTGCAGGCCAGCGGCGATCCGCGAATGGCGCAAATCCTGACGTGGATTTCCGGCTCAACCTACAGCGCCACGCCGGAACTCGTGATGCGCAGCGGCGCGGTGATGCTTGTTCTGCTTACGCTGACGCCATTTTGCCGACGCTGGCTGACGATTCTGCCGCTGGGCGGCGAGGCGGCGAGGGCGGTCGGCATGGCGCTGACGCCGTCACGTATCGGGCTACTGCTGCTGGCGGCATGTTTGACCGCGGCCGCAACGCTAACGATTGGCCCCCTCAGCTTCGTGGGGTTAATGGCGCCGCATATTGCGCGTATGATGGGATTCCGGCGTACGATGCCGCATATGGCGATCTCCGGCCTGATTGGCGGGGTGCTGCTGGTGTTCGCCGACTGGTGCGGCCGGATGCTGATGTTTCCGTATCAGATCCCGGCGGGATTGCTGTCGACGTTTATCGGCGCGCCGTACTTTATCTATCTGTTGAGAAAGCAGAGTCGGTAGCTTTTCATCATCGCGATGCCGGCGGGCATCGCGATGTTATCCCTTTTTTGCCCGGATTCAGTTAGGACTAACTGCGGAATTCTGCAACTGCTCTAATTCGTTTTCCGTCACGACCGCGCTGCCCCATATAGCTAAAAAACACTTTTAGCTGCTCGGCGGTAGTGTATCCCGCGTTAAGCATGCTCGAGCAGCAACATGAGATCCCGCTGGCGAATATGCTTCTGCAGGAGCTCCAGGATCGCAATACGCCGGTGCTGCATATTGGTATGGACCAGTAGCTGTTTAAAAATGGCGTCATGTGGTGTAGGGGACGATTGTGTTGTCATTCTGAGCAATCCTTGCGGCTGAGTTTCCGCTGAGAATCTGCTTTTGCCTGCCCATTGTCTGCCGACGATTTTGGGTTCTACGAGGCGGGATGATGACAATCTTTCGAAGCGATCGCGCTTGCAGATTGTTATGCGTGAACCCACGCAAATTGAGGCTTTGCGGCGAGATGACAGAGATATTGCCGGGACTGGGCAGTCCCGGCAATCAGGGTTACAGCTTCGCGAAGGCGTTACGCGCTGCGGCGACGGTATTGTCGATATCCTCTTCGCTATGAGCGATAGACATAAAGCCCGCTTCAAACGCCGACGGCGCCAGGTAGACGCCCTCTTCCAGCATCAGGTGGAAGAAGCGTTTAAACCGTTCTACATCGCACTTCACCACGTCCTGGTAGCAGGTCACGCTTGGCGCATCGGTAAAGAAAATGCCGAACATGCCGCCGACGTTATTCACCACCAGCGGAATACCGGTATCGCGAGCGGCGTCCAGCAGGCCCTGAGCCAGCTGGTTGGTGAGTTCAGTTAGCGTCTCATGTACGCCGGGCTGCGCCACTTCGCTTAAGCAGGCGAAACCTGCCGCCATGGCGATGGGGTTGCCGGAGAGGGTACCAGCCTGGTAAACCGGGCCGGTCGGAGCAAGGGCATCCATCACCTCGCGGCGACCGCCGAATGCGCCAACCGGCATACCGCCGCCGATGATTTTGCCAAGGCAGGTCAAATCCGGCACCACGCCGTAGTAATCCTGCGCGCCCGCCAGCGCCACGCGGAAGCCGGTCATGACTTCATCAATAATCAGCAGCGCGCCGAATTCGTCGCACAGCGCGCGCAGGCCCGGCAGAAACTCCGGCAGCGGTGGAATACAGTTCATATTACCGGCCACCGGCTCAACGATGATGCAGGCAATATCCTGTGGATACTGTTCGAACGCAGCGCGGACCGAGGCCAGATCGTTATAGGTGCAGGTCAGGGTGTGTTTGGCGAAATCCGCCGGCACGCCCGGCGAGTTCGGCTGGCCAAGCGTCAGCGCGCCTGAACCGGCCTTCACCAGCAGGCAGTCGGCGTGACCGTGGTAGCAGCCTTCGAACTTGATAATTTTGTCGCGACCGGTAAAGCCGCGCGCCAGGCGGATGGCGCTCATAGTGGCTTCGGTACCGGAGTTCACCATCCGGACCATATCCATGGTCGGGACCAGTTCGGTGACCAGCGCCGCCATTTTAACTTCCATCTCCGTCGGCGCGCCAAAGCTCAGGCCGCGCTCGGCAGCTTCAATAACCGCATTACGTATTGCCGGATGGTTATGGCCCAGCACCATTGGGCCCCAGGAGCCGACATAATCGATATACGCTTTACCATCGACGTCGTAGAGATATGCGCCGTCGGCGCGCTCAATAAACAGCGGTGTGCCGCCGACGCCGGTGAAGGCGCGTACCGGAGAGTTCACGCCGCCGGGGATAAGTTCACGCGCAGCATTATACAGATTTTCAGATTTGCTCATTACCGGGGTCCTGGTTCGTGAAAAATGTTTTGTCGACTATTCTAAGTTATTCCAGGAAGGTTATGAAAGTTTTGCCCAATTGAAACAATGGGGGCGCAGCGCATTTTTTTGACGACGGAGCCTGTCCGGTTGGCTAGAATGCCCTTCTTTCTATTTGTATTACTAATCATTGATAATGGCATGAAAGCAGAAAATCCCTCTTCTTCAGCACATCAGTTCGTACGCGTTCGCCGCAGCGATGCCGTGCGTCGGTTGATTCAGCGTGATAAAACGCCGCTGGCGGTGTTATTGATGGCGGCCGTTGTCGGAACGCTGGCGGGGCTGGTTGGCGTCGCGTTTGAGAAAAGCGTCAACTGGGTGCAAAACGTGCGCATTGGCGCGCTGGTAGAGGTGGCAGACCACGGGTTTCTGGTCTGGCCGCTGGCTTTTATCCTCTCCGCTTTGCTGGCGATGGTGGGCTATTTCCTCGTCCGTCGTTTTGCGCCGGAAGCAGGCGGCTCCGGGATCCCGGAAATTGAAGGCGCGCTGGAGGAATTGCGTCCCGTTCGCTGGTGGCGCGTGCTGCCGGTGAAGTTTATCGGCGGCATGGGCACGTTGGGCGCGGGGATGGTGCTGGGGCGCGAAGGGCCGATGGTGCAGCTTGGGGGAAATCTTGGGCGCATGGTGGTGGACGTCTTCCGCATGCGCAGTCCGGAAGCGCGTCATACGCTTCTGGCGACCGGCGCCGCCGCGGGGCTCTCCGCCGCTTTTAACGCGCCGCTGGCCGGGATTCTGTTTATTATTGAAGAGATGCGCCCGCAGTTTCGCTACAACCTGATCTCCATTAAAGCCGTGTTTACCGGCGTGATTATGGCAACCATCGTTTTCCGTATCTTCAATGGCGATAAAGCGGTTATCGAGGTCGGTAAGCTCAGCAATGCGCCGGTCAACACGCTGTGGCTGTATTTGATCCTTGGGATGATTTTTGGCTGCGTGGGTCCGTTGTTTAATACGCTGGTGCTGCGTACCCAGGATATGTTCCAGCGGATTCACGGCGGCAACATCAAGAAATGGGTGCTGATTGGCGGCCTGATCGGCGGTAGCTGCGGCGTGCTGGGACTGATTCAGCCGGCAGCGTCCGGCGGCGGTTTTAACCTGATCCCCATCGCCGCGGCGGGCAATTTTTCCGTTGGCCTGCTGCTGTTTATTTTTATCGCGAGGGTGATTACCACGCTGCTCTGCTTCTCTTCCGGCGCGCCGGGCGGAATTTTTGCCCCGATGCTGGCGCTGGGGACGCTGCTGGGTACGGCGTTTGGTATGGCAGCGACGCCGCTGTTTCCTGCGTATCATCTGGATGCGGGAACCTTTGCCATTGCCGGTATGGGGGCGCTGCTTGCCGCCTCGGTCCGCGCGCCGTTGACCGGTATCGTGCTGGTGCTGGAGATGACCGATAATTATCAGCTCATTTTGCCAATGATTATTACCTGCCTCGGCGCAACACTATTGGCACAATTCCTCGGCGGTAAGCCTTTATACTCGACTATTCTGCAGCGTACTCTCGCAAAACAAAAAGCGGAACAGGAAGCCAGGGCGCAGCCTGTCGGCGGGGAGAATACTTGAACGATTTACTCGGGTATTAGATAATGGCTCAAAAGGTCGGGTTATTCTTTAACCGGTCAGAAGTATCAATGGGAGCATAAAATGAGTGATGACGTAGCGTTGCCGCTGGAGTTTACCGAAGCCGCAGCGATTAAAGTAAAAGACCTGATTGCGGATGAAGACAATCCGAACCTGAAACTGCGCGTGTACATCACCGGCGGTGGCTGCAGCGGTTTCCAGTACGGCTTCACCTTTGACGATCAGGTTAACGAAGGCGATATGACTATCGAGAAGCAGGGCGTCGGCCTGGTGGTTGACCCAATGAGCCTGCAGTATCTGGTCGGCGGCGCCGTCGATTATACCGAGGGACTGGAAGGTTCGCGTTTTATCGTGACCAACCCGAATGCGAAAAGCACCTGCGGCTGCGGCTCCTCATTCAGCGTCTAAAGATAGTGCGATCGTGAGCCCCTTCTTCCACAGGGAGAGGGAGCAAACATTAAAAACGGTAACGTTAAGGTTACCGTTTTGCTTTTATTACCGTCCATTCTCATCAAGTGCAAACGTTGGCAGCTTCAGGTGCCAGCGGATTGCCGCCAGCCGAATCACCAGCGTAACCACCATCCCTGACATCGCCGCGTTTTCTAACGGAACCTGGAAGGTGTAGTGCGCCGTTGCGTGTACGATACCGCCAACGATGCAGGCGGTCGCGTAGATTTCCGTACGCAGAATCATCGGGATTTCGCGCGCCAGCACGTCGCGAATAATCCCTCCACCGACGCCGGTGACGACGCCCATGCAGATGGCCACCAGCGGTCCGCTATGAGCAAGGAAGGCTTTGTTGACGCCGATCCCGACAAATACTGCCAGGCCGACGGCGTCCAGTACCGGCAACACCCATTTCGGTAACCGACGCGGCTGGCGCACCAGCAGGATAGTCAGCATGCTGGTGACCATCGCCACTACCAGATCGGTAGGATCTTTAACCCAAAATACCGGGCCGTTAGCAAGGGCCATATCACGAATGGTTCCGCCGCCCACTGCGGTCACCACGCCTAACACCAGCACGCCGAAAGGGTCCATGCGCAGCTTTCCAGCCAGCAGGACGCCAGAGATGGCAAACACGGCGGTGCCAATAATATCCAGCCAATAGACAAGCATCGTCAGTTCCCACTTATAGTCTACCCCATCAGGCTATTTCATTTGCCAGTTTGACCCTGGTCAGCGCTGACGAACCTCACGTACTACGTGTACGCTGCGGTTGTTCCTCGCTGTGTTCCAGACTGTCTGCAACAATAGCGCCTGGTGGGATAGGTTCTGAGCACCTGGGTTATCAGGTGATTATTTTACCTGTTCGAGCGCAGTACAGAGTTGTTTTGCGGCGAGGATAATACGTGGGCTCGCGCGTTCAAACCAGTCGCCATGTAGCGCAATAAAAGAAATTTTTAGCTGATTCTGCCAATAGCGCTCAACGGCGGGAAGTTTACTGGCATCGCCGGCGATAACGATAGCCTGCGGCTGCCTTGCCAGCACCTGTTCACGGCTAACCTGCGGCCAGGGAACCCGGCTGGCGGCAAAAATGTTTTCTCCCCCGCACAGCGTCAGAACCTGATCCTGAATCGAGCCTTTGCTGGTCGTAAAGAGAGGGTTGGCGCCGAACTGTAAAAAAACGCGTTTTTTCGGCACGTTGGCATAGCGGGCTTTCAGCTTCTGGTACTCACTTTGCATATTCTGCGCCGCCTGCTGCGCCTTTTCCGGCTGCGGGCTCCACTGCGCCAGCTGGCGAAGCGTCGCGATAATGTCTTCAATGGTCGACGTTTCGACCCAGATGACTTTTATCCCGAGCGAGCTTAGCTGATTGACCTGCCGCTCAGCGTTACCGCCGCGCCAGGCCAGCACCAGGTCGGGTTTGAGGGCGACGATACGTTCCAGATTCATCCCCTGCCAGCTGGAGACCTGCTCTATCTTTGCGGCTTCAGGGGGATAATCGGAATAACTGCTGACGCCAACTGGCGTAATGCCGGCGGCAAACGCCAGTTCTGTATTGGCGGGAGAGAGCGTCACCACCCGCGGCGCGGCGAAAAGCCACGCCGGGGCGAGCAGCAGCAGGGCGGCAAGCGCCGTTATAAACGACTTAGCCACGGGCCAGGTGCTGCACCAGGTTTTCCACCATCAGGGTGGATTGTTTCGCGGCAACGGCGAGAAACTCGTCGAAGCTGAGATGCGACTGCTGATCGGCAACATCGGAGATGGCGCGAACGACTACAAAAGGTACGCCATAGTTGTGGCAGACGTGCGCGATGGCCGTGGCTTCCATTTCTACCGCGACGGCCTGCGGGAAGTTGTGACGGATTTTTGCGAGACCAATGGAACCATTGATGAAAGCATCGCCGCTGACGATGAGCCCGCGTACCGCGTTAAGGTTGAGCGCTTTGATGCAGGTCTCTGCGGCGGCAATCAGCTTCTCATCGGCTTTGAAACCGGCCGGACAGCCCGGCAGCTGACCATACTCATAGCCAAACGCGGTAACATCCGCATCGTGATAGCGCGTTTCGTCGGAAACGACGATGTCGCCGACCTTCAGGGTTGATGCCAGACCGCCCGCAGAACCGGTGTTGATAATCACATCCGGCTTACAGTGTTCCATCAACAGGGTCGCGCCCATTGCGGCGGCAACTTTGCCGATACCCGATTTCAACAGAGCGACGTCAATACCCTGAAGCTGGCCGGTGTAGATTTCGCTGCCGCCGATAGTGATAGTCTGGCGGTTGTCGATTTTGTCGCGCAGAAGGGTAACTTCCTCTTCCATTGCGCCAATAATGCCGATTTTCATAGATTTACTCGCGATGTGTGGGTTTTAGCGGCATAGTCTATCATGCGCTTAGAAGGAAACGTTATTGCTCGCTCGGGGGAGATCATGGCTAAGATCGATTTTCGCAACAAGATTAACTGGCGTCGCCGCTACCGTTCACCGCAGGGCGTTGAGACGGAGCGAGAAATCCTGCGAATTTTCGAAAGCGATCGCGGGCGCATCATTAACTCGCCAGCGATCCGCCGGCTGCAGCAAAAAACTCAGGTTTTCCCGCTTGAGCGCAACGCTGCGGTGCGTACGCGGTTGACCCACTCCCTGGAAGTTCAGCAGGTGGGCCGCTATATCGCTAAAGAGGTGCTGAGCCGGCTGAAAGAGCAGAAGCTGCTCGAACGCTACGGGCTGGATGAGCTCACCGGGCCGTTTGAGAGCATTGTTGAAATGGCCTGCCTGATGCACGATATCGGCAATCCGCCATTTGGCCATTTTGGCGAGGCGGCAATTAACGATTGGTTCAGCCAGCGGCTTTTTCCCGGCGATGCGGCCAGCCAGCCGTTAACCGACGATCGCTGCGTGGTTGCGGCGTTGCGCCTGCAGGAAGGCGATAGCCAACTGAATGAGCTTCGCCGTAAGGTTCGCCAGGATTTGTGCTGGTTTGAGGGAAATGCGCAGGGCATTCGATTAGTGCATACGCTGATGCGAATGAATCTGACCTGGGCGCAGGTGGGCTGTATTTTAAAATATACCCGTCCGGCATGGTGGCGCGGGGAACCGCCGGCCAGCCACAATTATTTAATGAAGAAACCTGGTTATTATTTAGCCGAAGAAGGCTATGTTGCGAGGTTGCGTAAAGAACTGGATCTGGCTCCTTACAATCGATTCCCATTAACGTGGATTATGGAAGCCGCGGATGATATCTCATATTGCGTTGCCGACCTTGAGGATGCGGTAGAAAAACGCATCTTCAGCGTAGAGCAGCTTTATCAGCATCTCTATGACGCCTGGGGGGTTCACGAAAAAGGCTCCTTGTTTAATCAAGTTGTCGAAAACGCCTGGGAGAAATCGCGTGCGAATTCTCTGAGTCGCAGCACTGAAGATCAGTTTTTTATGTATTTACGGGTGAATACGCTCAATAGGCTGGTACCGTACGCGGCGCGTCGGTTTATTGATAACCTGGAGAAGATTTTCAGCGGCGATTTTAATCACGCGCTACTTGAAGACGATAGTGATTGCAGTCAGCTGCTTGAGCTATACAAAAATGTTGCGGTAAAACATGTGTTTAGCCATCCTGACGTTGAGCAGCTGGAACTGCAAGGTTATCGAGTGATTAGTGGTTTGTTAGATATATACCAGCCGTTGCTAAAATTATCGCTCGATGAGTTTAGTCTGCTGGTGGAAAAAGAGCGGGTGCGGAGTTTACCGATTGCTTCGCGTCTGTTCCAGAAACTTTCGACTCGCCATCGGCTGGCTTACGTCGAGGCCGTAAATAAGATTTCACGCAGTAATCCGGAATTTCCGGTGATGGAATATTATTATCGCTGTCGTCTCATTCAGGACTATATCAGCGGAATGACCGACTTGTATGCATGGGATGAATATCGTCGCCTGATGGCCGTAGAATAAGGCTGAGTTTTGTAAAGACGGACAATAAATTTTTACTTTTACCAAAACTTCATTCCGGAACTTCGCGCTATAAAATGACTCTGATAGTCACCTACACAGCAACTATTCGTTATCTGAAATCGAGATTGAAACATATGAAAAAAACCACGTTAGCAATGAGTGCCCTGGCTCTGAGTTTAGGTCTGGCGTTGTCCCCTCTCTCTGCGAGCGCGGCGGAAACAGCTTCTTCGGCAACTAATGCGCAGCAGATGCCAAGCCTGGCGCCGATGCTGGAAAAAGTGATGCCGTCGGTCGTGAGCATTAACGTTGAGGGGAGCACCACCGTTAATACGCCGCGGATGCCGCGAAACTTCCAGCAGTTCTTTGGCGATAATTCACCATTCTGCCAGGATGGTTCGCCGTTCCAGAGCTCTCCGTTCTGTCAGGGCGGCGGACAAGGCGGCGCGCCGGGCGGCAACGGCGGACAGCAGCAGAAATTTATGGCCCTCGGTTCCGGGGTCATCATTGATGCCGCTAAAGGCTATGTCGTCACCAACAACCACGTCGTGGATAACGCGACAACCATTAAAGTTCAGCTGAGCGATGGCCGTAAGTTCGACGCGAAAGTCGTCGGCAAAGACCCGCGTTCTGATATTGCGCTGATTCAAATTCAGGATCCGAAAAACCTGAGCGCGATTAAACTGGCGGACTCTGACGCTCTGCGCGTCGGCGATTACACCGTAGCGATCGGTAACCCGTTTGGTCTGGGCGAAACCGTGACCTCGGGGATCGTCTCCGCGTTAGGTCGTAGCGGCCTGAACGTTGAAAACTATGAGAACTTTATCCAGACCGATGCGGCCATTAACCGCGGTAACTCCGGCGGCGCGCTGGTTAACCTGAATGGCGAGCTGATCGGTATCAACACCGCGATTCTGGCGCCGGACGGCGGCAACATTGGTATCGGCTTCGCTATTCCGAGCAACATGGTGAAAAACCTTACCGATCAGATGGTTAAGTTTGGCCAGGTGAAGCGCGGTGAGCTGGGTATCATGGGTACCGAGCTGAATTCCGAGCTGGCGAAAGCAATGAAAGTTGATGCGCAGCGCGGCGCGTTCGTCAGCCAGGTCATGCCAAACTCGGCCGCCGCTAAGGCGGGCATTAAAGCCGGCGATGTGATTACCACGCTGAACGGTAAATCGATCAGCAGCTTCGCCGCTCTGCGTGCCCAGGTGGGTACCATGCCGATCGGCAGCAAAGTCGAGCTTGGCCTGCTGCGCGACGGTAAGCCGGTGACGGTGACCGTTGAGCTGCAGCAGAGCAACCAGAATCAGGTTGATTCCAGCACGATCTTCAACGGTATTGAAGGTGCGGAAATGAGCAACAAAGGCCAGGACAAAGGCGTCGTGGTGAGCAACGTGAAAGCGGGCACTCCGGCGGCGCAGATTGGCCTGAAAAAAGGCGATATCATCGTTGGCGCTAACCAGCAACCGGTGAAAAATATTGCCGACCTGCGCAAAATCTTTGATGCCAAGCCCTCTGTTCTGGCGCTGAACATTCAGCGCGGCGATGCGACTATTTATCTGCTGATGCAGTAATTCGTCGCCGTCTGCAAAGCCCCTTCTCTCCTTGCGGAGGGAAGGGGCTTTTTCTTTCTGCTGAGGGTTCCATTTTTGGTTCTGTGACATCTTCCACAACTCCATACTTCTCTCCCTGGCTTTGGGCAAATGCACAATGCGGCGTTTTGCCAACTCTTCTATGCTGGTAGCCTGCTCACGGGAGGGTTACATGGCTGGCTGGCATCTTGATACCAAAATGGCGCAGGATATCGTGGCGCGCACGATGCGCATCATTGATACCAATATTAACGTGATGGATGCCCGAGGGCGCATTATCGGCAGCGGTGACCGCGAGCGAATTGGTGAATTGCACGAAGGGGCGCTGCTGGTGCTTTCTCAGGGACGGGTTGTCGACATTGATGATGCCGTTGCCCGCCACCTGCACGGCGTGCGTCAGGGGATCAATCTGCCGCTGCGTCTGGAAGGGGAGATCGTTGGCGTAATCGGTCTGACCGGAGAACCGGAGTCGCTGCGCAAATACGGGGAACTGGTTTGTATGACCGCCGAGATGATGCTGGAACAATCGCGGCTGATGCATCTCCTGGCCCAGGATAGCCGTTTGCGTGAAGAGCTGGTCATGAACCTGATTCAGGCGGAAGAGAACACGCCGGCGCTGACTGAGTGGGCGCAGCGTCTGGGGATCGATCTCAATCAACCGCGCGTCGTGGCGATGATTGAAGTGGATAGCGGCCAGCTGGGCGTCGATAGCGCGATGGCGGAACTGCAGCAGCTGCAAACCGCGCTGACCACGCCGGATCGTAATAATCTGGTGGCCATTGTCTCGCTGACCGAGATGGTGGTGCTGAAGCCCGCGCTGAATGCCTTTGGGCGCTGGGATGCAGAAGATCACTGCAAACGCGTTGAGCAGCTAATTAGCCGGATGAAAGAGAATGGTCAGCTGCGTTTTCGCGTGGCGCTGGGCAATTTCTTTACCGGGCCGGGCAGCATTGCTCGCTCGTACCGCACCGCCCGAACCACGATGATGGTCGGCAAGCAGCGGATGCCCGAAAGCCGTAGCTATTTCTACCAGGATTTGATGCTGCCGGTCCTGCTGGATAGCCTGCGCGGTGGCTGGCAGGCCAATGAGCTGGCGCGCCCGCTGGTTCGCCTGAAGGCGATGGATAACAACGGCCTGCTGCGCCGTACTTTACAGGCCTGGTTTCGTCATAACGTGCAGCCGTTGGCGACCTCCAAAGCGCTATTTATCCATCGTAATACGCTGGAATATCGCTTGAACCGTATTTCTGAACTGACGGGGCTGGATTTGGGAAATTTTGACGATCGTCTGCTGCTGTATATTGCGCTCCAGCTGGATGAGCAGCGTTAAAAACACTCCCGCCGCAGGCGGGAGTGGGAATGGCGGATTACAGGTGCTGCAGTCCGCGGGCCGTGACTTGCCATGAGACGGTATTAGGCTGTGCCCAGGAATGACC
The DNA here is from genome assembly GCF_016516145.1 of Klebsiella sp. S69. Classification (NCBI taxonomy): domain Bacteria; kingdom Pseudomonadati; phylum Pseudomonadota; class Gammaproteobacteria; order Enterobacterales; family Enterobacteriaceae; genus Klebsiella; species Klebsiella sp. S69. The sequence continues at coordinate 177,227 of NZ_JACVUU010000005.1, forward strand.
ATTTAACGGATTGATGATGACGGAGCGATCTCCGGCTTCGGCATGAAAGACTTCGATGATATAGCCCTCATCGAGTATTGCCGTATCTATATAATCGCCAAGCTGCGATGAGCCTTTAATGGACTGGCGATAAACCACCGAGCCGCGCGTATTGTAGACATTTACCGTGGCATAGGTCGTCGTAAATTGCTTATTCGGCACCCCAGGGCTGGCGGTAAAGGTCAGCGCGCCGCCGCCAATATCCATCTCCATCGTCGCGAAACGGGTATTATTTTCGCCGAGCAGCTGCCAGATGAAGAGATCGCCGTAAAGCTCTGTTGCCCCCTCCTCAGCATCAGGGGTTTCCTCATCCTGCTCTTCGGGTATAAGCGAACAGGTCGTCAGCCCATCCTTCACTACCCGCCAGCGGTTGTGTTGCTTCAGCGTAACTGCGCGATGAGTCGTATCATTGCAGGCGCTGGAGCGGAATGGCTCATCATGGAAAACCTCAATGATCATGTTTTCAGCGAGCGCGATAGTCTCGCTGTTTGCCAGGCTGTTGGTCGCTCCGGCATAGCTGCGGTGATAAACCACCGTTTCGTCTGCTCCGGTTACCGTAATGCTGGCATAGGTATGGGAAACATAATACGGGTGCGGCGCGCCGGTGCGCGTGGCGACCGTCATTGCGTGCTGCTGATTATCGATAACGATCTGGCAAAAATCTTTATTGCCTTGCCCTCTGAGATTGAGGGTAACGCTTTTGCCCGTCAGTTCGCCCGGTTCGCTATTATCCTGGGGCAGGACGTCGGCATACTCTTTGAGCAATTTGCTGCGCTGAGGCTCTTCCATACGAGAGAGCAGCAGCCAGAGATCGTTTTTACTTACGCTCTCTTCCTGCGCCAGCAGTGAAGGCTGGCTACGTATCGTCTGAGCGTTGTGCTCGAAAATAACCTGCAAGTCTTCCGCCGGATTATTGTCGAGGATAAAGTTATAAAGCCCATTATCATCAATGCGCATCAGCTGGAATTTCTCACCTGCGACCAGCGTTAAATATCCCGGGGAGGCTTTCAGTCGTCCCGGCTCGACGTGAGTAATATATAGGTGATAGTGAGGGCCGAAGGGAATAATCTCCTTACCGGTGGCGCAGTTTGTGCCGTTCATTTTGCGCTCAAATACCTTTTCTCCGCTGGCGGAAAGGACGCATACGCTAGCATAGAGCTTATCGGGATAGTAGCTATGCGGCGTGGCGCTGATAATATCCAGAATAAGCTGCTGCTTTTCGTTATCGACATCAAGGCGTGCAAATGGCGCATCGCCAAGACCTAAAAAGTCCATTCTCACGTTACGTGCTCTGGTATCGTTTTGCCGGACGTAATTAATGGAAGCGGCATTGGCACCTTCTTTTACGATGATATAGCTTCTGTCCGGACGATATTTCTGAGAACGGCCCTTCGGTGGATCGATCTGGTAAATGCCAACGGGAATGTCAGTTAGGGTCAAGGTTTCATCATCGACTATCAGTGAATAACGTGTGCCGCAATTGTCCTTGATAGTCAGTGTCCGACCGTAAATCTGTTCCGGCTGATCGATATTGAACGACAGGGATAGCGTACCCGTTTTGCTTAAGGTCGCCAGTTCGCTGTTATCCACCAGCCAGACGAAGGAGTCCAGCCCCAACTGCTGGCGTGCGATATCCCATTCGCTCTGCGGAAGTAGAAGATATAGTGGATAGAGCGGTATTGCCGCCAGCGCGGCGATATTTTCCTTGGTGATATTTTCCAGCGTGAAGCCACATAGCTCGATAAACGGAGTGACATCATACCCCGCGGCGGTAGCAATGGCGGTTGCCAGCATATCGATGAGTTGATGATCCGATGGCCGGAAGTTATCCCCATTGGCCAGTTCACGATAGTTCTGGTTGAAGGCGCGGAAGGCTGTAGTTCCTGCTTTGAGCAGCATCAGCATCAGGAATTGCAGACGTGGGCGCAGACCCCAGCTGGCGACCGGCGTCTGGTCTTGAATATAGTTCATCAGCTGCACTTCCTGCACGGCTTGCTGGCCATAGCTATAGAGCCAGCCATCAACATAGAGATGATTATCCTGGCTTAGCGTGAGCTGCTGGTAGAACGAGGCATAAATATTGTTCCACACTTCACTGACGGCCAGGGTGGTGTCCTGCATAAATTTGCCCTGATAGCCGTGGCCAATTTCGTGCAGGATAACCCACTGCGTGGCGACGTTATCCAGCCAGCCTTCGCCAATGGTTGCAGAGTTTTGTGCGCACCACCCTGAGCCATAATAAGCCAAACCAGTGCCATGTTTATCGGCCCGCACAAAGTAGCGGTTGGCGACATTTTTATTCCACGGCGCATCCGGTGTATCGCTCAGACCTGCCCACTCGTTATAGCATTTGAAAAGGTGGGTATAAAAGCGGTGCAGTGCCGGTAAGCCTGCTTTCATTGCGTTATCGCGGTCGGCATAGGGCAGCAGCAGGGTGATAACATCTAAATCAACCAGCGCGAATGACGATTTATTTTTCTCCCAACTGAGGAAAAATTCATCCTCGGCTTGGCCCGCTTTCCAGCTCGGTAGGGGTTTAGTTGCCGCAGGTTGCTGATAGACGATAGTGAACTCGCAGGGCTGGTCAGTAAACAGAGTATCGACAAAAGGGACGGTATCGACGGCTGCGCTGACTGTTTTCCAGCCTGTGGCCAGCGTGCAGGTGCTCTCTACCGCGGTATCATTGCAGAGCAGACGCAGCGTCGCATTGCCATTACTAATATCTGGCTGGCGAACTTGCAGCACCGTATTGGCGGGCAGAATAAAGCCCAGCGCCTGATGATCGTGTTTGCGTCCTTTTTGAAAACCTGCTCTATCCAGCCAGGGCGCAGATTGCAGGGTATAACATGTTTGTTCAATTTCCTGAGTCATAGTATGACCTCCTTTTTAGGTGGAAAATGAACATATATGTACTTATTTTATTATGTAATTCATGTGGATAACAAAGTGATATGAAATGAGATGAGAGACGAAAATCTGAGACTCGCTGAGTTCGCAGATGAGGTATGAGTGAGAGAAGAGAGGGGAAATAGGGCCAGACTCTGGCCCGTATCAGGCCTATTTATTTCGCGTCAGTTTTTCCAGATCGGATTCAATTTCGCTGATCTTATTCGTGACAACGCTTTCCAGATGGCGGAGGTCATCAAGGATCTTACGTTTCAGATCGATTTCAGTGCGATCGCGCTGACAGATTTGATCCAGCTCGTCGATGATATAGCGTAGGTTAGGGCTAATCTCCTGAACTTCTTTATAGCCCTGGCCCACGCCGTCGGCGACCACGGTTTTACGCTGACGCGGATATTTAAACTTGACGCTCTTGGCGAAGAACTCGCCTTTGTCCTTCTGAAAGTAGATTTTCAGAATATCGTTATTGGCTTCCTGCCGCAGGCTATAGCGATCGATTTCATCAGGATTGGTAATACCAAGACTTTTCAGATTATCGTACATAACGGTACCTTTGATATCATCGTAATCTTTGAATAATTAACGAAAAAATCCATCTTCGCCAGCTCAATATATAAAAAAAGCGGGATGCCTCCCGCTTTTTATACTGCTTAGTCGATAGTACGCAGAAGTTCGTTGATTCCGACCTTGCCGCGGGTTTTGGCATCAACTTTCTTCACGATGACCGCGCAGTACAGGCTGTACTTGCCATCTTTCGACGGCAGGTTGCCGGAGACGACAACGGAGCCTGCCGGCACGCGGCCGTAGAACACTTCACCGGTTTCGCGATCGTAAATTTTGGTGCTCTGGCCGAGATAGACGCCCATGGAGATTACGGAACCCTCTTCAACGATCACGCCTTCAACCACTTCAGAACGCGCGCCGATAAAGCAGTTATCTTCGATAATAGTAGGGTTAGCCTGCAGCGGCTCCAGCACGCCGCCGATGCCGACGCCGCCGGACAGGTGAACGTTTTTACCGATCTGCGCGCAGGAGCCGACGGTCGCCCAGGTATCAACCATGGTACCTTCGTCAACGTATGCGCCGATGTTCACATAGGACGGCATCAGAACCGTGTTGCGAGCGATAAACGCCCCCTGGCGAACGGCCGCTGGCGGAACGACGCGGAAGCCTTCTTTCTGAAAGCGCGCTTCATCATAATCCGCGAACTTCATTGGGACTTTATCGAAGTAGCGGCTCTCCGCACCATCGATAACCTGGTTATCGTTAATACGGAAAGAGAGCAGAACCGCTTTCTTCAGCCATTGATGGGTGACCCACTGGCCGTCGACTTTTTCAGCGACACGCAGCGCGCCGGAATCAAGCAGAGAAATCACCTGGTTAACCGCTTCGCGGGTTACGGTATCCACGTTTGCCGGCGTGATGTCGGCGCGACGCTCAAAGGCGGACTCAATAACGTTCTGTAATTGCTGCATTGTTTACTCTTTCCATTTACTTAAAAAAATACGTTACCCTTTATCGTTTGGATTGAGGGCCTCTGTCAACCGTTGTTGCACTTCTTGCTGCAGCTCATTATTAAGGGCACGCCGGTCTGCGGTGGCGATTATAAATAAATCTTCTACTCGCTCACCAATTGTCGTAATTCGCGCGCCGTGGAGCGAAATTCCGAGGTCGGCAAACACCTGACCAACGCGCGCTAACAGACCCGGCTGATCGAGAGCAATCAGTTCCAGAAAAGATTTGCGGTCGGTATGCGTCGGCAGGAAATTAACCTCCGTTGGGACGGAGAAATGCCTCAGTTTTGCCGCCTGACGGCGGGGAGCCGGCGGCTGCCAGCTGCGCTGGGTGATGGTCTGTTCCAGGCCCACGCGGATCATTTCGTGCCTGTCGGCGGAAAGCGGACTTCCGTCCGGCTCAAGAACAATAAAGGTATCCATCGCCATACCGTCGCGGGTAGTAAAGATCTGCGCATCGTGAACGCTAAGATTACGTCGATCCAGCTCGCCGCAAACGGCGGCAAAGAGATAAGGGCGGTCCGGACTCCAGATAAAAATCTCGGTGCCGCCGCGCGAGGCGTGGGAACTGAGCAGGATCATCGGCTTACTGAGATCGTGCTGCAGCAGATTGCGCGCATGCCAGGCGAGCTGGTTTGGCGTATGGCGCACGAAGTAGTTCGCGCGGCAGCGGTTCCATATTTGATGCAGCGCCTGTTCATTAATATTTTCCATTCGCAGCAGCGCCAGCGCCTGTAGCTGGTGATGACGCACCCGCTCGCGCATATCCGGCGTATTTTGCATTCCCCGGCGCAGCTGCTTTTCGGTGGCGAAATAGAGCTCGCGCAGCAGGCTTTGCTTCCAGCTATTCCACAGGTTTTCGTTGGTGGCGCAGATATCGGCAACGGTCAGGCAGACCAGATAGTGCAGACGATTCTCCGTCTGTACCTCTTCGGCAAACTGCTTGATCACTTCCGGATCCTGGATATCGCGGCGCTGGGCGGTGACCGACATCAGCAGATGATGGCGCACCAGCCAGGCGACCAGTTGGGTTTCGCGAGAGTTAAGACCGTGGAGCTCGGCGAATTTCAACACATCCTGCGCGCCGAGAATTGAATGGTCGCCGCCGCGCCCTTTGGCGATATCGTGGAAGAGGGCGGCGATAAAGATCAGCTCCGGATGCGTCAGGCGCGGCCACAGCTCAACGCACAGCGGGTGACGGCTGCGGATCTCTTCTTTGGCGAAGCTCTCCAGCTTGAGCAGTACGCGGATAGTGTGTTCATCGACGGTATAGGCGTGAAACAGGTCAAACTGCATCTGACCAACAATATGCGACCATTGCGGCATATAGGCCCACAGCACGCTATGGCGGTGCATCGGCAGCAGTCCCCGGCTAACCGCGCCCTGATGGCGCAGCATACTGAGGAACAGGGTCCGCGCTTCGGGAATATAGCAAAGCGGTTGCGTCAGATGGCGCCGGGCGTGGCGCAGATGGCGAAGCGTGGTGGAGTAGATACCGGTGATGCTGCTGTTGCGCACCATCATAAAGAACATGCGCAGAATCGCCTGCGGTTCGCGGATGAACAGCGTGTCGTCGCGCAGATCGATAAGCGTGCCGCGCAGCTGAAAATCATCATCAATCGGCCGCGGTTTCTCATCTTCGGTGAGCGCCAGAATCGCTTCTTCAAACAGCTGGATCAGCATTTGGTTCAGCTCGCTGACCCGACGAGTGACGCGGAAGAAATCCTTCATCATATGTTCGATCGGCTGGTTGCCTTCGCCTTCATAGCGCAGGCGACGGGCGACGCTGAATTGCCTGTCGAACAGCAGGCGGTTATCGTAGCGGTTGAGCTCAAGATGAAGCGCAAAACGAATCCGCCACAGCTGATGCAGGCATTCATTAAGCTCGTTGCGCTCGGCTTCGGTCAGGAAGCCGAAACCGACCATTTCATCAAGCGAGGTGGCGCCGAAATGGCGGCGCGCGATCCACTGCAGAGTATGAATATCGCGCAGGCCGCCGGGGCTGCTTTTCACATCCGGCTCCAGGTTATAGCTGGTTCCGTGATAGCGCTGATGGCGGACATTCTGTTCTTCAACTTTTGCCGCAAAGAATTTTTCCGATGGCCAGAAGCCGTCGCTGAAGATGTGTTTTTGCAGTTCAAGGAACAGCGCGACGTCGCCTATAAGCAGACGCGATTCGATCAAGTTGGTGGCGACGCTGAGGTCTGATAGCCCCTCAAGCAGGCACTCTTCGAGGGTGCGCACGCTGTGGCCAACTTCCAGTTTAATATCCCACAGCAGCGTCAGCAGCTCGCCGACCTTCTGGGCCTGCTCATCAGGCAGCTTTTTACGACTCAGGATAAGCAGATCGATATCTGACAGCGGGTGGAGTTCGCCGCGACCGTAACCGCCGACGGCGACCAGCGCGATGTCGTTAATTGACCCGAAACCGTACTCAATCCACAGTCGCTGGAGCAGCTGATCGATAAATTCGGTCCGCGCCTCAATCAACTTCTCTGCGACGATGCCCTGGTCAAAAGCCTCGCCCAGCCAGCGCTGGAAAGCGTCGATATGCGTCTTGATAGCCGCGCAGTTGAAATCACTCTGCGGCCAGCGGCCCGGATTAGCGGGCTGTCCGGCCAGGGAAGGGGAGACAGTATCAGATAAAGAGTTGCTCATCGCGCCACCATAAGAAAAAACTATCGCCCATAAAAAATCGCCGGGAGCGATTTTTAACGTCGCTTGCGGCGGCCCTTAGGGTGACGGGCAAGGATGCCCGTCATAAAAAATCGCCGGGAGCGATTTTTAACGTCGCTTGCGGCGGCCCACAGGGTGCTCGTCATAAAAAAGCCGGCTGGCGCCGGCTTTTCATCAATCGTTGTGCGAGATTATCGCCGGGATGGTGTCATCCTTGCGTAACGTCAGTATTTCACAGCCGTTGTCTGTCACCACAATAGTATGCTCATACTGCGCAGACAAGCTCCGGTCTTTGGTTTTTACCGTCCAGCCGTCTTTCATGCTGCGGATCTCTTTTTTGCCGGCGTTGACCATCGGCTCAATGGTAAAGGTCATGCCTGGCTTGAGCACCACGTTGGTTTCCGGAGAATCGTAGTGCAACACCTGCGGCTCTTCATGAAAACCGCGGCCGATACCGTGTCCGCAATACTCGCGCACCACGGAGAAACCTTCGGCTTCAACGTATTTCTGAATAGCTGCGCCGATGGTGCGCAGATTGATTCCCGGTTTGACCATTTTGAGGGCCAGATAGAGGCTTTCCTGGGTAATGCGGCACAGGCGCTCGCCAAGAATTGTCGGCTTGCCGACGATAAACATCTTTGACGTATCGCCGTGGAAATCATCTTTAATGACGGTGACGTCAATGTTGACGATATCGCCATCTTTCAGCAGCTTGCCGTCGTCCGGGATCCCGTGGCACACCACTTCATTAATAGAGATGCAGACGGATTTGGGAAAACCGTGATAGCCCAGGCAGGCAGAAACGGCTTTTTGCTCGTTAACGATGTAATCGTTGCAGATGCGGTCCAGTTCGCCGGTGCTGACGCCCGGTTTCACGTAGGGCTCGATCATTTCCAGCACTTCAGCGGCCAGGCGGCCGGCAACGCGCATTTTTTCGATGTCTTCAGATGTCTTGATAGAAATAGCCATGGATTGTGTCCAGCAGTGTCGATTTTTTCGACAATAATAGATTATGTCTGAGCAATGTTAACAGTCCGTGCGTCCTGCTGCCAAATTGAGAATCATTAACAGCACGCGACGTCAACAACAGTTGGTGTCCGGTCCTGTTTTGTGATATAAAGCGCGCCGGACTTCTGTTCCATTCTCAGATACACAAGATGGACTGAAGCGACAAATCTCACTTTGTGTAACAACACACACGTATCGGCACATATTCCGGGGTGCCCTTTGGGGTCGGTAATATGGGATACGTGGAGGCATAACCCCAACTTTTATCTATAGAGGTTTTAAACATGGCAACTGTTTCCATGCGCGACATGCTCAAGGCTGGTGTTCACTTTGGTCACCAGACCCGTTACTGGAACCCGAAAATGAAGCCTTTCATCTTCGGCGCGCGTAACAAAGTTCACATCATCAACCTTGAGAAAACTGTACCGATGTTCAACGAAGCGCTGGCTGAACTGAACAAGATCTCTTCTCGCAAAGGTAAAATCCTTTTCGTTGGTACTAAGCGCGCTGCAAGCGAAGCGGTAAAAGACGCTGCTAACAGCTGCGACCAGTTCTTCGTGAACCATCGCTGGCTGGGCGGTATGCTGACTAACTGGAAAACCGTTCGTCAGTCTATCAAACGTCTGAAAGACCTGGAAACTCAGTCCCAGGACGGTACTTTCGACAAGTTGACCAAGAAAGAAGCGCTGATGCGCACTCGTGAGCTGGACAAGCTGGAAAACAGCCTGGGCGGTATCAAAGACATGGGCGGCCTGCCGGACGCGCTGTTCGTTATCGACGCTGACCACGAGCACATCGCAATCAAAGAAGCAAACAACCTGGGTATTCCGGTATTTGCTATCGTTGATACTAACTCCGATCCGGACGGCGTTGACTTCGTTATCCCGGGTAACGACGACGCAATCCGTGCAGTTAGCCTGTACCTGAGCGCTGTTGCTGCTACCGTTCGTGAAGGCCGTTCTCAGGATCTGGCTTCTCAGGCGGAAGAAAGCTTCGTAGAAGCTGAATAATAAGGCATACCCTTATTTAGTACCGTGTATAAATAGGGGCCTCTTAGCGGCCCCTTTTTCACTTTCAAATCTGTCTGGTTCCTGGAACCGGGCAGATCACATCTCCCGAGGATTAAAGAATGGCTGAAATTACCGCATCCCTGGTAAAAGAGCTGCGCGAGCGTACTGGCGCAGGCATGATGGATTGCAAAAAAGCGCTGACTGAAGCGAACGGCGACATCGAGCTGGCAATCGAAAACATGCGTAAATCCGGTGCTATTAAAGCAGCGAAAAAAGCAGGCAACGTTGCAGCTGACGGCGTCATCATTACCAAAATCGACGGCACCTACGGCATCATTCTGGAAGTTAACTGCCAGACTGACTTCGTTGCTAAAGATGGTGGCTTCCAGGCATTTGCTAACAAAGTTCTGGATGCTGCAGTTGCTGGCAAAATCACCGACGTTGAAGTTCTGAAAGCACAGTTCGAAGAAGAACGCGTTGCGCTGGTTGCTAAAATCGGTGAGAACATCAACATCCGTCGCGTGTCTTCCCTGGAAGGCGAAGTACTGGGTTCTTACCAGCACGGTGCGCGTATCGGTGTTCTGGTTGCTGCTAAAGGCGCGAGCGAAGAGCTGGTTAAACAGCTGGCTATGCACATCGCTGCAAGCAAGCCTGAATTCGTTAAGCCGGAAGACGTTTCCGCTGAAGTGGTAGAAAAAGAGTACCAGGTTCAGCTGGATATCGCCATGCAGTCTGGCAAGCCGAAAGAAATCGCAGAGAAAATGGTTGAAGGCCGCATGAAGAAATTCACCGGCGAAGTTTCTCTGACCGGTCAGCCGTTCGTTATGGACCCGAGCAAATCTGTTGCTCAGCTGCTGAAAGAGCATAACGCTGACGTGACTGGCTTCATCCGCTTTGAAGTGGGCGAAGGCATTGAGAAAGTTGAGACTGACTTTGCAGCAGAAGTTGCTGCGATGTCCAAGCAGTCTTAATTTTCAAAAGGAGCCGCCTGAGGGCGGCTTCTTTTTGCGCCTAATGTGTAAATTCAGCCAACCGCTATAGTGGGCACGCTGAAAAGCGACGTACAATGTCGCCGGAATTAACTCATCTCATTCGTTGACAGTCTCAGGAAAGAAACATGGCTACCAATGCAAAACCCGTCTACAAACGTATTCTGCTTAAGTTAAGTGGCGAAGCTCTGCAAGGTTCAGAAGGCTTCGGTATTGATGCGAGCATACTTGACCGCATGGCTCAGGAAATTAAAGAACTGGTTGAGCTGGGTATTCAGGTTGGCGTAGTGATTGGTGGCGGTAACCTTTTCCGTGGTGCTGGTCTGGCGAAAGCAGGTATGAACCGCGTTGTGGGCGACCACATGGGCATGCTGGCAACGGTCATGAACGGCCTTGCAATGCGTGATGCACTTCATCGCGCCTATGTGAACGCCCGCCTGATGTCAGCGATTCCGCTGAACGGCGTGTGTGATAACTACAGCTGGGCAGAAGCAATTAGCCTGCTGCGTAACAACCGCGTAGTGATTCTTTCCGCGGGTACCGGTAACCCATTCTTTACTACCGATTCCGCTGCCTGCCTGCGCGGTATTGAAATTGAAGCCGATGTGGTGCTGAAAGCGACCAAAGTCGACGGTGTCTTTACCGCCGATCCGGCCAAGGATCCTTCTGCAACCATGTACGATCAGCTGACCTACAGCGAAGTGCTGGATAAAGAGCTGAAAGTGATGGATCTTGCTGCCTTTACCCTGGCCCGCGACCACAAATTGCCGATTCGCGTATTCAATATGAATAAGCCTGGCGCGCTGCGTCGCGTGGTGATGGGCGAAAAAGAAGGCACATTAATTACGGAGTAATTCCCGTCGGCGCCAAATACGGGTAATATTCGGCCTTACTTTTTCGGGTTTTTGACCCGATGGTTTTCAACATGCTCGGTGGACGGAATGCTGCGGCTGATTCCTCAGCCTGAAGGACGCTGAGCATAAACATGACTATACTTAGCTCACTTTTGCAGTGGGCGACCGTCTGGTCTGTCTGAGACAAGTTTTCAAGGATTCGTAACGTGATTAGCGATATCAGAAAAGATGCTGAAGTACGCATGGAGAAATGCGTCGAAGCGTTCAAAACCCAAATCAGCAAAATACGCACGGGTCGTGCTTCTCCCAGCCTGCTGGATGGCATTATCGTGGAATACTACGGCACGCCAACCCCGCTGCGCCAGCTGGCTAGCGTAACGGTAGAAGACTCCCGCACGCTGAAGATCAACGTTTTCGATCGCTCCATGAGCCCGGCCGTTGAAAAAGCGATTATGGCTTCCGACCTCGGTCTGAACCCAAGCTCCGCGGGAAGCGATATCCGCGTTCCGCTGCCACCGCTGACCGAAGAACGTCGTAAAGATCTGACCAAAATCGTGCGTGGTGAAGCTGAGCAGGCGCGCGTTGCCGTACGTAACGTTCGTCGCGATGCCAACGACAAAGTAAAAGCACTGCTGAAAGAGAAAGAGATCAGCGAAGATGACGATCGCCGTTCTCAGGAAGATGTGCAGAAAATGACTGATGCTGCTATCAAAAAAGTTGATGCGGCGCTGGCGGATAAAGAAGCGGAACTGATGCAGTTCTGATTCTCTGCCGACACGCGGGTCTGACCATCGACCTGCGTAAAATCTGAAACGCCGTACAGAAGACCGTACGCTCAATTTTCGGGATTGCGTTCAGACGGCTGGCCTTGTAGCCTTTGGCACCATGTCAAAGGCGCTGCGCCTCCGCTCTGCCATCCGATCATTGATGCACAAGGGTTTGCTGGCGGCGTTTTGCTTTTAATCCTGTCTACCTTTTCTGGACGCCTCATGAAGCAATTAACCGTTCTCGGTTCGACCGGTTCTATCGGCTGCAGCACGCTGGACGTGGTGCGCCATAATCCAGATAGTTTTTCTGTCACTGCGCTGGTCGCCGGGAAAAATGTCGACCGTATGGTTGAACAATGTCTGGAATTCTCCCCTCGTTACGCGGTAATGGATGATGCGCGCAGCGCTGAACTGCTGCGGTCAAAACTGCGCGAGCAGGGTAGCCGGACTGAGGTCATGAGCGGCCAGCAGGCTGCCGCGGAAGTGGCAGCGCTCGACGATGTTGACCAGGTCATGGCGGCGATTGTCGGCGCAGCGGGCCTGGTACCGACGCTTTCAGCTATTCGCGCGAGTAAAACGGTGCTGCTGGCGAACAAAGAGTCGCTGGTGACCTGCGGCCGTCTGTTTATGGAGGCCGTGCAGAGATACGGAGCGCGTTTGTTACCGGTAGATAGCGAGCACAATGCGATTTTTCAGAGTATGCCGGAAACAGTTCAACAGGATCTGGGGTACGCTGATTTAACCCAAAACGGCGTGTCGTCGATTCTGCTAACGGGCTCCGGTGGTCCTTTCCGCGAAACGGCGATTTCGGAACTGGCGGCGATGACCCCCGATCGGGCATGTAAGCATCCAAACTGGTCCATGGGGCGCAAGATTTCTGTCGACTCCGCCACCATGATGAACAAGGGGCTGGAGTATATCGAAGCCCGCTGGTTGTTTAATGCATCTGCGCAGCAGATGGAAGTTCTGATTCATCCGCAATCGGTGATTCATTCGATGGTGCGCTATCAGGATGGCAGCGTGCTGGCGCAGCTCGGCGAGCCGGATATGCGGACGCCGATTGCCCATACGATGGGCTGGCCAAAGCGTCTCAACTCAGGAGCAAAACCGTTGGATTTTTGTCAGCTGAGCAACCTGAGTTTCTCCGCGCCGGACTATGCGCGTTATCCCTGTCTGAAGCTGGCAATGGACGCGTTTGATGTGGGGCAGGCGGCGACAACCGCGCTGAATGCGGCAAACGAAGTCTCGGTCGCGGCATTCCTCAACGGTGATATTCGCTTTACCGATATTGCGGCAATCAATCAGTTGGTCTTGGATCAACAGACGCTAAATGAACCGCAAAGTATTGATGAAGTACTGGCTATTGACGCTATGGCCCGGGCAAGCGCAGGTCGGCTACTAGCGGCGCAGCGCAAATTCTGATACTCGTTGTGATATTTGTGGGCGCATGGCTTCGGTGATATAGTCTGCGCCATCCGATCGTTGCATTTTGGTGTGAAAGATTACGGTGGCCGTGGCAAGACACGGCTTTTTTGCGTAAAGCTTTTGGTTGTTCTCTGCGATTGGCCGTAGCTCCGGCACCGGATAAAAATGCGTATCCAGCGCTGACCGGTGGCCCGTGTTTAGTAGCTTAGCTAATCCTTATTATGGACTTAAAACGCGTTATGTTGTCTGCTAATCAAACTGTCAGCGAAATGTTGCCTGCGCATGGCTGTCGTCATGTCGCCATTATTATGGACGGCAACGGTCGCTGGGCTAAACGGCAAGGAAAAATCCGCGCCTTTGGCCATAAAGCCGGCGCGAAGTCTGTTCGTCGCGCCGTCTCATTCGCGGCTAATAATGGTATTGAAGCGTTGACGTTATACGCGTTCAGCAGTGAAAACTGGAATCGCCCGGCGCAGGAAGTCAGCGCGCTGATGGAGCTGTTTGTCTGGGCACTGGATAGCGAAGTAAAAAGTCTGCACAGGCACAATGTGCGCCTGCGTATCATCGGCGAGACCACGCGATTCAATGCGCGTTTACAGGAACGTATTCGCAAAGCGGAAGCGCTTACTGAGAACAACACCGGTTTGACTCTGAACATTGCCGCCAATTACGGCGGCCGCTGGGATATCGTTCAGGGCGTTCGTCATCTGGCCAAACAGGTACAAGACGGGTTACTCCAGCCCGAACAAATCACGGAAGAGATGCTGAGCCAGCAGGTATGCATGCATGAACTGGCTCCCGTAGATTTAGTTATTAGGACCGGGGGAGAGCACCGCATTAGTAACTTTTTGATTTGGCAAATTGCCTATGCCGAACTTTACTTTACGGATGTTCTTTGGCCCGATTTCGCTGAACAGGACTTTGAAGGTGCACTCCATGCCTTTGTTAATCGAGAGCGTCGTTTCGGCGGCACTGAGCCGGGTGGCAGCAATGCCTGATGGGGGTCACTTTTGCTGAAGTATCGCCTGATTTCTGCTTTCGTCTTAATCCCCGTCGTTATTGCGGCGCTTTTTCTATTGCCGCCTGCGGGCTTTGCCATCGTCACGCTGGTGGTCTGTATGCTCGCCGCGTGGGAGTGGGGGCAATTTAGCGGTTTCACTTCAACGACGCAGCGAGTCTGGCTGTCGGTGCTTTGCGGTCTGCTGCTGGCGCTGATGCTATTCCTGATGCCGGAATACCATTATGACGTTCATCAACCGCTGGTTGAGGGAGCGCTGTGGGCATCATTCGGCTGGTGGATAGTCGCGCTGCTTCTGGTTCTGACTTACCCCGCTTCTGCGGCCTTCTGGCGCAATTCAAAAACGCTCCGTCTGATATTCGGCATCCTGACCATTGTCCCGTTTTTTTGGGGCATGCTGGCGCTGCGAGCGTGGCATTACGCCGACGATCATTACAGCGGTGCGCTGTGGTTACTTTACGTGATGATTCTGGTCTGGGGCGCGGATTCCGGCGCCTATATGTTCGGGAAAATGTTCGGTAAGCATAAGCTGGCGCCGAAGGTTTCTCCGGGTAAAACCTGGCAGGGTTTTTTCGGCGGGCTGTTAACGGCTGCGGTTATCTCCTGGGCTTACGGCTGGTGGGCCCATCTGGACGTGACGCCGACGGTCCTGCTGGTGTGTTCGGTTGTGGCGGCCCTGGCCTCGGTACTGGGCGATCTGACCGAAAGCATGTTTAAACGCGAAGCTGGCATCAAAGATAGCGGAAATCTGATTCCCGGACACGGCGGTATCCTCGATCGTATCGATAGCCTGACGGCTGCGGTACCCGTGTTTGCTTGTCTACTCTTGTTGGTTTTCAGGACGATTTGACGGAAGGTTTTATGCTGAGCGTTCTCTGGAATTTGGCTGCTTTTATTATTGCGCTGGGCGTGCTGATCACCGTCCATGAGTTTGGCCATTTCTGGGTAGCTCGCCGCTGCGGTATCCGCGTTGAGCGTTTTTCTATTGGCTTTGGCAAAGCGCTGTGGCGCCGTTTTGATAAGCAGGGAACGGAATTTATTATCGCCCTTATCCCATTGGGCGGTTATGTCAAAATGCTCGATGAGCGCGTTGAGCCGGTGGCGCCCGAGATGCGCCACTGCGCGTTTAACAACAAAACCGTGGGTCAGCGTGCCGCGGTAATTGCCGCAGGGCCGATTGCCAACTTCCTTTTTGCCATTTTTGCCTGGTGGCTGGTCTTTATCATCGGTGTCCCCGGCGTGCGACCGGTCGTTGCCGATATCGCTCCTGACTCTATTGCCGCGCAAGCACAAATTGCAAAAGGAATGGAACTTAAAGCGATAGATGGCATCGAAACGCCTGATTGGGATGCAGTACGTATGGCGCTGGTGGCAAAGATTGGCGATCGGCAAACAATAGTTACCGTCGCCCCTTTCGGGACCAATCAACGCCAGGATAAAATCCTCGATCTGCAGCGTTGGGCGTTTGAGCCGGATAAACAAGATCCGGTTGCTTCGTTAGGCATTCAGCCCCGCAGCGCGCAGATTGATACCGTCCTGGCTGAAGTACAATCTAACTCGGCGGCGCAGAAGGCGGGTTTGCAAGCGGGCGACAGGATCGTTAAAGTCGATGGTCAACCGTTAACGCAGTGGATGACGTTTGTTAATCTGGTGCGTGATAATCCGGGTAAGGCGTTAGTTCTGGACATCGAGCGGCAGGGTAGCCCCCTGTCGGTAACCTTGACGCCGGATACGAAGTCTACCAAAGGTAAAGCTGAGGGGTTTGCAGGGGTCGTACCTAAGGTCATCCCGCTGCCTGATGAATATAAGACAGTGCGTCAGTACGGGCCGTTTGCCGCCATCGCTGAAGCCACGGATAAAACCTGGCAGCTGATGTCGTTAACGGTCAAGATGCTGGGCAAATTGATAACCGGTGATGTCAAACTGAACAACCTCAGCGGGCCGATTTCTATCGCCCAGGGGGCTGGGATGTCAGCGGAGTTTGGGCTGATTTATTATCTGATGTTTCTTGCGCTCATCAGCGTGAACCTCGGAATAATCAACCTGTTCCCGCTTCCCGTTCTTGACGGGGGACATCTGCTGTTTTTGGCGATTGAAAAGCTGAAAGGCGGACCGGTATCCGAGCGAGTTCAAGACTTTAGTTATCGCATTGGCTCAATATTGCTGGTGCTGTTAATGGGGCTTGCACTTTTCAATGATTTCTCTCGGTTGTAAGAGAGTTTGTTAGGAAGAACGCATAATAACGATGGCGATGAAAAAGTTGCTCATAGCGTCGCTGCTGTTTAGCAGCGCAACCGTATACGGTGCTGACGGGTTCGTGGTGAAGGACATTCATTTCGAAGGCCTTCAGCGTGTCGCTGTTGGTGCGGCCCTCCTCAGTATGCCAGTGCGTCCTGGCGATACCGTAACCGATGATGATATCAGTAATACCATCCGCGCCCTGTTTGCCACCGGCAACTTTGAGGACGTTCGCGTTCTGCGCGATGGTGATACCCTGCTGGTGCAGGTGAAAGAGCGTCCAACGATTGCCAGCATCACTTTCTCCGGCAACAAGTCGGTTAAAGATGACATGCTCAAGCAAAACCTTGAGGCATCCGGCGTACGCGTAGGGGAATCTCTCGATCGCACCACGCTTGCTGATATCGAAAAGGGGCTGGAGGATTTCTACTATAGCGTCGGTAAGTATAGCGCCAGCGTTAAAGCTGTCGTGACGCCGCTGCCGCGTAACCGTGTCGACCTGAAACTGGTATTCCAGGAAGGCGTCTCAGCGAAAATCCAGCAGATCAATATCGTCGGCAATCATGCATTCAGCACCGATGAACTGATTTCTACCTTCCAGCTGCGCGATGAAGTGCCGTGGTGGAACGTGGTCGGCGATCGCAAATATCAGAAACAGAAGCTGGCGGGAGATCTCGAAACGCTGCGCAGCTACTATCTGGATCGCGGCTATGCTCGTTTCAACATTGACTCCACGCAGGTTAGCCTGACTCCGGATAAAAAAGGGATCTACATCACCATCAACATTACCGAAGGCGATCAGTACAAGCTTTCTGGCGTGCAGGTGACGGGAGACCTGGCAGGGCATTCGGCAGAAATTGAAGCGCTGACTAAAGTCGAGCCGGGCGAGCTGTATAACGGCACCAAAGTGACCAAAATGGAGAATGACATTAAGAAACTCCTTGGTCGCTACGGCTACGCCTATCCGCGCGTTCAGTCCCAGCCGGAAATCAACGATAGTGATAAGACCGTGAAGCTGCACGTAAACGTCGATGCGGGTAACCGCTACTACGTGCGTAAAATTCGCTTCGAAGGCAACGATACCTCGAAAGATGCCGTTCTGCGTCGCGAAATGCGTCAGATGGAAGGTGCCTGGCTGGGCAGCGACCTGGTCGACCAGGGGAAAGATCGTCTGAATCGTCTGGGCTACTTTGAAACGGTTGATACCGATACGCAGCGCGTGCCGGGCAGCCCGGATCAGGTTGACGTGGTCTATAAAGTTAAAGAACGCAATACCGGTAGCTTTAACTTTGGCGTGGGTTACGGTACGGAAAGCGGCGTAAGCTTCCAGGCCGGCGTTCAGCAGGATAACTGGCTCGGTACCGGCTATTCTGTGGGAATTAACGGCACCAAAAACGATTACCAGACCTATACTGAACTGTCGGTGACGAACCCGTACTTTACCGTGGATGGCGTCAGCCTCGGCGGTCGTGTCTTCTATAACGACTTCGATGCTAACGATGCGGATCTGTCTGACTATACCAACAAGAGCTATGGTACAGATATTACGCTGGGCTTCCCGGTCAACGAGTACAACACGCTGCGCGCGGGCCTTGGCTATGTGCATAACAAGCTGTCCAATATGCAGCCTCAAGTATCCATGTGGCGTTACCTGAATTCGATGGGACAGTATCCGGACAACACGAACGACAGAAACTCGTTCAGTGCTGACGACTTCACCTTCAACTACGGCTGGACGTATAACAAGCTCGACCGGGGCTTCTTCCCGACCGAAGGTTCACGCGTCAACCTGAACGGTAAAGTGACGATTCCGGGTTCGGATAACGAATACTACAAAGCGACGCTGGATACCGCGACTTATGTCCCGATCGATGACGATCATAAATGGGTCATGTTGGGTCGAACCCGCTTTGGTTATGGTGATGGTCTGGGCGGCAAAGAGATGCCGTTCTATGAGAACTTCTATGCCGGTGGTTCAAGCACCGTGCGTGGCTTCCAGTCCAACACTATCGGTCCGAAGGCAGTGTATTTCCCGGCCAGCAGCCGTCATGACGATGATGACAGCTACGATAACGAATGTAAGAGCAGCGAGTCTGCACCGTGTAAATCTGATGATGCGGTGGGCGGTAACGCCATGGCGGTGGCTAGCCTTGAGCTGATTACCCCAACGCCGTTTATCAGCGATAAATATGCCAACTCGGTCCGTACTTCCTTCTTCTGGGATATGGGTACCGTGTGGGATACGAATTGGGATTCAAGCGCTTATGGCGGTTACCCGGACTATAGCGATCCGAGCAATATCCGTATGTCTGCGGGTATCGCGGTGCAGTGGATGTCGCCGTTAGGACCGTTGGTATTCTCCTACGCTCAGCCGTTTAAAAAGTACGATGGAGACAAAGCTGAACAGTTCCAGTTTAACATCGGTAAAACCTGGTAATTGTGTTGGCTACAATGGAATGTAAGTGCAGTTGCAGTATAGCGCTGACTATTGGCGATAACTGAGGTTATCGCCTGGCCACGCAAATAACGGTACCCCTGGGTACTCATGGGATGGTAAGGAGTTAATTGTGAAAAAGTGGTTATTAGCTGCAGGTCTGGGTTTAGCAATGGTAACTTCCGCTCAGGCGGCAGATAAAATTGCAATGGTTAACATGAACAGCCTGTTCCAGCAGGTTGCCCAGAAAACAGGCGTTTCTAACACGCTGGAAAACGAGTTTAAAGGCCGCGCGAGCGAGCTGCAGCGTATGGAAGGCGACCTGCAGTCTAAAATGCAGCGTCTGCAGTCCATGAAAGCGGGCTCTGACCGTACCAAACTGGAAAAAGACGTGATGGCTCAGCGCCAGACCTTCTCCCAGAAAGCGCAGTCTTTTGAACAGGATCGTGCACGTCGTTCTAACGAAGAGCGCGGCAAGCTGGTGACTCGTATCCAGAGCGCTGTGCAGAGCGTCGCTAAAGATCAGAGCATCGATCTGGTTGTTGACTCTAATGCCGTTGCATACAACAGCAGCGATGTAAAAGACATCACCGCTGATGTGCTGAAACAGGTTAAATAAGTAATGCCTTCAATTCGACTGGCTGATTTAGCCCAGCAGTTGGATGCAGAATTACACGGTGATGGCGATATCGTCATCACCGGCGTTGCGTCCATGCAGTCCGCGAAAGCGGGCCATATTACTTTCATGGTAAATCCTAAGTACCGTGAACACCTGGCCGCTTGCCAGGCATCTGCCGTCGTGATGACGCAGGATGATTTGCCTTTTGCCCACAGCGCCGCGCTGGTAGTGCGTAATCCCTACCTGACCTACGCGCGCATGGCTCAAATTCTTGATACCACGCCGCAGCCGGCGCAGGATATCGCGCCGAGCGCGGTCATCGATGCCACGGCGAAGCTGGGTACTCACGTAGCGATTGGCCCGAATGCCGTTATCGAGTCGGGTGTTATCCTCGGTGATAACGTGGTTATCGGCGCCGGTTGCTTCGTTGGGAAAAATACGAAAATAGGTGCCGGCTCGCGTTTATGGGCCAACGTCACCGTTTACCACGACATTGAGATCGGCGAGAATTGCCTGATTCAGTCCAGCACGGTGATTGGCGCAGATGGCTTCGGCTACGCGAACGATCGCGGCAACTGGGTTAAAATACCGCAGCTGGGTCGCGTCATTATCGGCGATCGCGTGGAGATAGGCGCTTGTACGACCATCGATCGCGGTGCGCTGGACGACACCGTCATTGGTAACGGCGTGATTATTGATAACCAGTGTCAGATTGCGCACAACGTGGTAATTGGCGACAACACCGCAGTTGCTGGTGGTGTGATTATGGCGGGCAGCCTCAAGATTGGCCGCTACTGCATGATCGGCGGAGCCAGCGTGATCAACGGCCACATGGAAATCTGCGATAAAGTCACCGTCACGGGAATGGGGATGGTTATGCGACCGATCACCGAGCCAGGCGTTTACTCTTCAGGTATCCCGCTGCAGCCGAATAAGGTCTGGCGCAAGACCGCTGCGCTGGTACTGAATATTGATGATATGAGCAAGCGTCTCAAAGCCATTGAGCGCAAGGTTAATCAACAAGATTAGTGCTTCTCCAGCCACATTTAAATTTTCGGCCTGTTGCATTCATGAGATTGCCGCAGGCCGTGTTATTATTGCCTTTTAGTATATTTAGACAGGAAGAGTATTTTGACTACTGACACTCATACTCTGCACATTGAAGAGATTCTGGAACTGCTGCCTCACCGTTACCCGTTCCTGCTGGTCGATCGCGTGCTGGATTTTGAAGAAGGTCGTTTTCTACGCGCAGTAAAAAATGTTTCTGTAAATGAGCCGTTTTTCCAGGGGCATTTCCCTGGTAAGCCGATTTTACCGGGCGTACTGATTCTGGAAGCGATGGCCCAGGCTACCGGCATTCTGGCATTCAAAAGCGTTGGAAAACTGGAACCGGGCGAGCTGTATTATTTTGCCGGGATTGACGAAGCGCGTTTCAAACGTCCGGTCGTGCCTGGCGATCAGATGATTATGGAAGTCACTTTTGAGAAAACCCGTCGCGGCCTGACTCGTTTCAAAGGCGTTGCGACGGTGGACGGGAAAGTGGTTTGCGAAGCAACGATGATGTGTGCCCGTAGCCGGGAGGCCTGATACGTGATTGATAAAACCGCCTTTATTCATCCTACCGCCATTGTAGAAGAAGGCGCCGTTATTGGCGCTAACGTCCACATTGGCCCGTTTTGTATTGTTGGCGCTAACGTCGAAATCGGCGAAGGCACCGTACTGAAATCTCACGTTGTCATCAACGGTCATACAAAAATTGGCCGCGACAACGAGATCTATCAGTTCGCTTCCATCGGTGAAGTTAACCAGGATCTGAAATATGCTGGCGAACCGACCCGCGTGGAAATTGGCGATCGCAACCGCATCCGCGAAAGCGTCACCATTCATCGTGGCACAGTACAGGGCGGTGGATTAACGAAGGTGGGCAGCGATAACCTGCTGATGATCAACGCCCACGTGGCGCATGATTGTACGCTTGGCGACCGCTGTATTCTGGCTAATAACGCCACCCTCGCAGGTCATGTTTCGCTGGATGATTTTGTTATCATCGGCGGCATGACTGCCGTGCATCAGTTCTGCATTATTGGCGCGCACGTGATGGTGGGCGGCTGCTCCGGCGTAGCGCAAGACGTTCCGCCATTCGTTATTGCTCAGGGCAACCACGCAACGCCGTTTGGCGTTAACATCGAAGGGTTGAAGCGTCGCGGCTTCAGCCGTGAGGCGATCACTGCGATTCGTAACGCCTATAAGCTACTGTACCGCAGCGGTAAAACGCTGGATGAAGCGAAAGCCGAGATCGCCGAACTGGCGGCACAGTATCCTGAAGTGCAGACATTTACCGACTTCTTTGCTCGCTCCACGCGCGGCCTGATTCGTTAATGGCTGAATCACGTCCCCTGACGATTGCCCTGGTCGCCGGAGAAACCTCCGGCGATATTCTTGGTGCCGGTCTTATTCGCGCGCTCAAAGCCCGTATGCCTGAGGCTCGTTTTGTAGGCGTTGCCGGGCCGTTAATGCAGGCGGAAGGCTGCGAGGCCTGGTACGAGATGGAAGAGCTGGCGGTGATGGGCATTGTTGAAGTGCTGGGACGCCTGCGTCGACTGCTGCACATTCGCGCCGATCTCACCCGACGTTTTACCGAGCTTAAACCAGACGTGTTCGTCGGTATTGATGCGCCTGACTTCAATATCACCCTCGAAGGTAATCTGAAGAAGCAGGGTATCAAAACGATCCATTACGTCAGCCCATCGGTTTGGGCATGGCGGCAAAAACGCGTTTTCAAAATTGGCAGATCCACCGATCTGGTTCTGGCATTCCTGCCTTTCGAAAAAGCGTTTTATGACAAATTTAACGTTCCCTGCCGGTTTATCGGCCACACGATGGCGGATGCGATGCCGCTGGACCCGGACAAAGACGCGGCGCGCGACCGTCTGGGGATCGCGCGTGACGTACACTGCCTGGCGCTGCTGCCGGGTAGCCGTGGGGCAGAAGTCGAGATGCTCAGCGCCGACTTCCTGAAAACGGCGCAAATCCTGCGAGAATATTATCCCGATCTGGAAGTGGTCGTTCCGCTGGTCAACGCGAAGCGGCGGGAACAGTTTGAGCGCATCAAGGCGGAAACGGCGCCGGAGCTGGCCGTACACCTACTGGATGGGCGGGCGCGCGATGCAATGATCGCCAGCGATGCTGCGCTGCTGGCCTCCGGCACGGCTGCGCTGGAGTGTATGCTGGCTAAGTGCCCGATGGTAGTTGGTTATCGGATGAAGCCCTTTACCTTCTGGCTGGCGAAACGGCTGGTGAAGACCGACTACGTGTCGTTACCGAACTTACTGGCCGGGCGTGAACTGGTTAAAGAGCTGCTGCAGGATGAATGCCGACCGCAGGCGCTGGCGGAGGCGCTGAAGCCGCTGCTGGCCGACGGTAAAACCAGCCACGATATGCATGAAACCTTCCGCGCGCTGCATCAGCAGATCCGCTGCAACGCTGATGAGCAGGCGGCGGATGCAGTTCTGGAGTTAGCAAAATGATGGAATTCGTGTATCCGCATACCCATCTGGTTGCGGGAGTCGATGAAGTCGGACGCGGTCCGCTGGTTGGCGCGGTGGTGACGGCTGCGGTGATACTCGATCCGGCCAGACCGATTGTGGGTCTTAATGACTCGAAAAAGCTCAGCGAAAAACGGCGCCTGGCGCTATTTGACGAGATCAAAGAAAAAGCGCTGTGCTGGAGCCTGGGTCGGGCGGAGCCACATGAAATCGATGAACTGAATATTTTACACGCGACCATGCTGGCCATGCAGCGCGCCGTCGCGGGTTTGCGCGTCTCCCCGGAATTTGTTCTTATTGATGGTAACCGCTGTCCGCCGCTGCCCGTACCTTCGCTGGCGGTTGTCAAAGGCGATAGCCGGGTGGCGGAAATCAGCGCCGCATCGATTCTGGCGAAAGTGACGCGCGATGCGGAAATGGCCGCGCTGGATCGGCAATTTCCACAGTACGGCTTTGCACAACATAAAGGTTATCCCACCGCTTTTCATCTGCAAAAGCTGCTGGAACATGGCGTTATCGAGCAATACCGGCGCAGTTTTGGCCCGGTGAAACGCGCGCTGGGCCTGGCGTCCTGAACTGACACGCAAGCACTAAAGTAACGCGGAATCTGAAGATGGCTGAACCACGTTTCGTACACCTGCGGGTGCACAGCGACTATTCCATGATCGATGGTCTGGCGAAAACCGGACCGTTAGTAAAAAAGGCGGCCGCGCTCGGCATGCCTGCGCTGGCGATCACTGATTTTACCAACCTCTGCGGGCTGGTGAAGTTCTACGGAACGGGACACGGCGCCGGAATTAAACCCATAGTCGGGGCCGATTTCCACGTCCAGAGCGATCTGCTCGGCGATGAACTGAGCCAGCTTACGGTATTGGCTGCGAATAATACTGGCTATCAAAACCTGACGCTGCTGATCTCCAAAGCCTATCAGCGCGGCTATGGCGCAGCGGGCCCGATTATCGATCGCGACTGGCTGATCGAATTAAAAGAAGGCTTAATTCTGCTCTCTGGCGGGCGTATGGGCGACGTGGGCCGTAGTCTGCTGCGCGGCAATATGGCACTGGTGGATCAGTGCGTTGATTTTTATGCGCAGCATTTCCCTGATTGCTATTTCCTTGAGCTCATTCGCACCGGCCGCCAGGATGAAGAGTCTTATCTGCATGCGGCGGTGAAGCTGGCGGAAACTCGCGGCTTACCGGTGGTGGCAACCAACGACGTTCGCTTCCTTGAGCCGGGCGACTTCGATGCTCATGAAATCCGCGTGGCCATCCACGACGGCTTTACCCTCGACGATCCAAAGCGTCCGCGCAACTATTCGCCGCAGCAGTATATGCGCAGCGAAGAAGAGATGTGCGAGCTCTTTTCCGATATACCCGAAGCGCTGGAAAACAGCGTTGAGATCGCCAAACGCTGTAACGTGACCGTGCGCCTTGGTGAATACTTCCTGCCGCAGTTCCCGACCGGGGATATGACCACCGAAGATTATCTGATTAAGAAATCTAAAGAGGGTCTGGAAGAGCGTCTGGCATTCCTGTTCCCCGACCCGGATGAGCGGGCAAAACGCCGTCCTGAATATGATGAGCGTCTGGATATTGAGCTGCAGGTGATTAACCAGATGGGGTTCCCGGGCTACTTCCTGATCGTGATGGAGTTTATCCAGTGGTCCAAGGATAACGGCGTGCCGGTCGGGCCCGGCCGTGGTTCCGGCGCCGGGTCGCTGGTGGCCTATGCGCTGAAAATTACCGACCTCGATCCGCTGGAATTCGACCTGCTGTTCGAACGTTTCCTTAACCCGGAACGTGTCTCCATGCCCGACTTCGACGTTGACTTCTGCATGGAGAAACGCGACCAGGTGATTGAGCACGTTGCGGACATGTACGGCCGCGATGCGGTTTCGCAGATTATTACCTTTGGTACCATGGCGGCGAAGGCGGTAATCCGCGACGTTGGCCGCGTGCTTGGTCACCCGTACGGTTTTGTGGATCGTATTTCCAAGCTGGTGCCGCCAGACCCGGGGATGACGCTGGCGAAAGCGTTTGAAGCCGAACCGCAGCTGCCGGAAATTTACGAGGCGGATGAAGAGGTTAAAGCGCTGATCGACATGGCGCGTAAGCTCGAAGGGGTCACCCGTAACGCCGGTAAACACGCGGGCGGGGTGGTGATCGCACCCACCAAAATTACCGATTTTGCCCCGCTATACTGCGATGAAGCGGGCCAGCATCCGGTTACCCAGTTTGATAAAAACGATGTCGAATATGCCGGGCTGGTAAAGTTCGACTTCCTCGGTTTGCGTACGCTCACCATCATTAACTGGGCGCTGGAGATGATCAACGCCCGCCGCGAGAAGAACGGCGAGGGGCCGCTGGATATCGCCGCTATTCCGCTCGACGATAAAAAAAGCTTCGATATGCTGCAGCGCTCGGAAACCACCGCCGTCTTCCAGCTTGAATCGCGCGGCATGAAGGATCTGATTAAGCGTCTGCAGCCCGACTGCTTCGAAGATATGATCGCCCTGGTGGCCCTGTTCCGTCCGGGGCCGCTGCAGTCGGGGATGGTGGATAACTTTATCGACCGTAAACACGGCCGTGAAGAGATATCGTATCCGGACGTACAGTGGCAGCATGAATGTCTGAAACCGGTACTGGAGCCAACCTATGGCATTATCCTGTACCAGGAACAGGTCATGCAGATCGCCCAGGAGCTTTCCGGCTATACCCTCGGCGGCGCGGATATGCTGCGTCGTGCGATGGGTAAGAAAAAACCGGAAGAGATGGCCAAGCAGCGTTCTGTCTTCGAAGAAGGTGCGAAGAAAAATGGCGTTGACGGCGAGCTGGCGATGAAGATCTTTGACCTGGTGGAGAAATTCGCCGGTTATGGCTTTAACAAATCGCACTCTGCCGCTTATGCTTTAGTGTCCTATCAGACGCTGTGGCTGAAGGCGCACTATCCGGCTGAATTTATGGCGGCGGTGATGACCGCGGATATGGATAACACCGAAAAAGTCGTCGGCCTCGTGGATGAGTGCTGGCGGATGGGGCTGAAGATTCTGCCGCCGGATATTAACTCCGGCCTGTACCATTTCCACGTTAACGACGATGGCGAAATCGTTTATGGTATCGGCGCGATTAAAGGCGTCGGCGAAGGTCCGATTGAAGCGATCATTGAAGCCCGTAATCAGGGCGGCTATTTCCGCGAACTGTTCGATCTCTGCGCGCGTACGGATATTAAAAAACTCAACCGTCGGGTGCTGGAAAAACTGATCATGTCCGGGGCCTTTGACCGCCTCGGGCCGCATCGCGCGGCGTTAATGAATTCGCTGGGCGACGCGCTGAAGGCTGCCGATCAGCACGCGAAAGCCGAAGCTATCGGTCAGGCGGACATGTTCGGCGTGCTGGCGGAAGAGCCGGAGCAAATCGAGCAGTCCTACGCCAGCTGCCAGCCGTGGCCGGAACAGGTGGTGCTGGATGGCGAAAGGGAGACCCTGGGGCTGTACCTGACCGGGCACCCGATTAACCAGTATTTGAAAGAGATCGAACGCTACGTTGGCGGCGTACGACTCAAAGACATGCATCCGACCGATCGTGGTAAAGTGACCACGGCGGCGGGGCTCGTTATTGCCGCGCGGGTCATGGTCACCAAGCGCGGCAATCGTATCGGCATCTGTACGCTGGATGACCGTTCCGGGCGTCTGGAGGTGATGCTATTCACCGACGCTCTGGATAAATACCAGCAGCTGCTGGAAAAAGACCGCATACTTATCGTCAGCGGACAGGTCAGCTTTGATGACTTCAGCGGGGGGCTTAAAATGACCGCTCGTGAAGTCATGGACATTGACGAAGCCCGGGAAAAATATGCTCGCGGGCTTGCTATCTCGCTGACGGACAGGCAAATTGATGACCAGCTTTTAAACCGACTCCGTCAGTCTCTGGAACCCCACCGTTCGGGAACTATTCCAGTACACCTCTATTATCAGAGGGCGGATGCACGCGCGCGGTTGCGTTTTGGCGCAACATGGCGCGTCTCTCCGAGCGATCGTTTACTTAACGATCTGCGTGGCCTTATCGGCTCGGAGCAGGTGGAACTGGAGTTTGACTAATACAGGAATACTATGAGTCTGAATTTCCTTGATTTTGAACAGCCGATTGCAGAGCTGGAAGCGAAAATCGATTCTCTGACTGCGGTTAGCCGTCAGGATGAGAAACTGGATATTAATATCGATGAAGAAGTGCATCGCCTGCGTGAAAAGAGCGTAGAGCTGACGCGCAAGATCTTCGCCGATCTTGGTGCATGGCAGGTTGCCCAGCTGGCCCGTCATCCACGTCGCCCATACACCCTGGATTATGTCCGCCTGGCTTTCGACGAATTCGACGAACTGGCCGGCGATCGCGCCTACGCCGATGATAAAGCTATCGTTGGCGGGATTGCGCGTCTGGACGGGCGTCCGGTGATGATTATCGGCCACCAGAAAGGGCGAGAAACCAAAGAGAAAATTCGCCGCAACTTCGGTATGCCGGCGCCGGAAGGCTATCGTAAAGCGCTGCGTCTGATGGAAATGGCAGAGCGCTTTAAAATGCCGATTATCACCTTCATCGACACCCCTGGTGCTTATCCAGGCGTCGGGGCGGAAGAACGCGGCCAGTCTGAAGCGATTGCTCGCAACCTGCGTGAAATGTCCCGTCTGAGCGTGCCGGTTATCTGCACCGTTATCGGTGAAGGCGGCTCCGGCGGCGCGCTGGCGATTGGCGTCGGTGATAAAGTGAATATGCTGCAGTACAGCACCTATTCCGTTATCTCCCCGGAAGGCTGTGCGTCCATTCTATGGAAAAGCGCTGACAAAGCGCCGCTGGCCGCTGAGGCAATGGGAATTGTTGCTCCGCGTCTGAAAGAGCTGAAGCTCATTGACTCCATCATTCCTGAACCGCTGGGCGGCGCGCATCGTAATCCGGAAGCGATGGCAGCCTCACTGAAAGAACAGCTGTTGGCCGATCTGGCTGATCTCGACGTGCTTGGTGAGGAAGAACTGCTGAATCGCCGCTACCAACGCCTGATGAGCTACGGTTACGCCTGATTATTGATCTCATTTTTCAACGCTAAGGGTCGGATTTTCCGGCCCTTTTTTTATGTGTTGTTTATTGAGATGACGTGAGAAGAACAAGAGCTAATGTGATTAGCCGATGATGCCGCTCTCCCTTAAAACAGTAGCGACTGCCTGGTATTGCAACCCGGCAGGCCGTTAACAAGGATAAAGGAGAAGTTCTATGGCATTGCACAAAACCGTCGCGATAAGCGCCGTGGCCGCAGGGATCATGTTAAGCCTGGGGGCCGCACAGGCTGCACCGCTGCTGGGCGCAACGGAAGCGACAACCATGAAGGCGAGCGACCTGGCCGCTAAAGAAAAAGCCTTAACCGACTTTCCGCTGATGGAGTCGGTTAAATCATCAATTCAAACCCTGCCTAACAGCGAAGTGGAGAAAATCGCACCGGGCCTGGCGAGCAACCCGGCGAACGTTAAGCGTGTTGAAAGCATCCTTTCAGAACAGGATTGGGAATATCTGTTCCCGATGCGCGCCGCAGAATATACCTACTCTAATTTTCTGAAAGCTATTGGTAAATTCCCTGCCGTGTGCGGAACCTATACCGACGGACGCGACAGCGATGCCATCTGCCGTAAATCGCTGGCAACCATGTTTGCCCACTTTGCTCAGGAGACCGGCGGCCATGAAAGCTGGCGTGATATTCCCGAATGGCGTCAGGCGCTGGTTTATCTGCGTGAGGTTGGCTGGGTTGAAGGTCAGAAGGGCGGCTATAACGGCGAATGCGATCCCTCTATCTGGCAGGGGCAGACCTGGCCATGCGGTAAAGATAAAGACGGCGACTACCTGAGCTACTTCGGCCGCGGAGCGAAACAGCTGTCCTATAACTACAACTATGGTCCGTTCTCCGATGCAATGTACGATGGCGACGTTCGTCCGCTGCTGGATAAACCGGAGCTGGTGGCGGATACCTGGATGAACCTGGCGAGCGCCGTCTTTTTCTTCGTTTATCCGCAGCCGCCGAAGCCCTCTATGCTGCACGTCATCGACGGAACCTGGGTTCCAAACGATCATGATAAAGCAAATGGCCTGGTCGAAGGCTTTGGGGTAACCATTCAGATTATCAACGGCGGCGTTGAGTGCGGCGGAGCGGAAGAGAACGCGCAGTCTCTTAACCGTATTGCTTACTACAAAGAGTTCGCAAACTACCTCAAAGTGCCGATTGCCGACGACGAAGTTCTCGGCTGTAAGAATATGAAGCAGTTCGATGAAGGCGGCGCGGGCGCATTGCCGATTTACTGGGAAGAGGATTGGGGATGGAGTCCGGACACCGCTGACGGCAAGACTAACGCCTGCCAGTTGGTGGGCTATCAGACGCCGTATACCGCTTTTAAAGAGGGCGACTATGCGAAGTGTGTGCAGAGCCACTTCAACGTCAATATCGTTGATGACAACGGCCAGTCCGAGGATATTACGCCGGTCAAGCCTGACCATACCACACCTGCGCAGGAGACGAACGTGGCGCCGGTGGCTCGCATCGCCGGCCCGATTGGCGCAATTGAAGCTGGTGCCAGGGTTTCTCTGAGCGCGGAAGGTTCTACCGATGCGAACGGCGACAAGCTAAGCTACACCTGGATGTCTCAGGACGGCCAGACCCTTAGCGGACAGGATAAAGCCGTAATTACCTTCACCGCACCGGAAAAAGATCGCGATGCCCAGTATGTGGTTAGCCTGACGGTAAGCGACGGTTCGTTGTCCAGTACGGCAACTTACACTCTGAACGTCAAGGCCAAAGCCGCTGCTGCAGACGAAACGACGGATGGCAAAGATAGCAATACCATTAGCTATCCTTCCTGGAGCAGTACCCAGACATGGAAAGAGGGCGATATCGTCAATAACCACGGCGCGCTGTATCAGTGTAAACCGCTTCCGGAAGGAGCATGGTGCAACGTGGCGCCGACTTACTATGAGCCTGGCGCCGGCATTGCCTGGGGCGATGCGTGGAAGGCGTTGTAATAGAGATAAATCCGTCAGCGCTAAGCGCTGGCGGGGTGCTATTATGCTTTCCTTAGGTCAATTCCTGGAGGAAAGCGTGAATATTATTGCGATCATGGGTCCCCACGGCGTCTATTATAAAGACGAACCGATGAAAGAACTGGAAGCTGCCCTGCAACGGCAAGGTTTCCAGACCATCTGGCCGCAAAATAGCGCCGACCTTTTGCAGTTTATTGAGCATAATCCGCGGATCTGCGGAGTCATTTTCGATTGGGATGAGTACAGCGTGGATCTGTGCAGCGATATCAATCGCTTAAATGAGTATCTGCCGCTGTACGCCTTTATCAACGCCCATTCGACGATGGACGTCAGCAGTCAGGACCTGCGTATGACGCTATGGTTCTTTGAATATGCGCTGGGGCTTTCGGAAGAGATCGCTACCCGCATCGGTCAATACACCCTAGAATACCTCGACAACATCACCCCGCCGTTTACCCGGGCGCTGTTTAACTACGTGCAGGAGGGAAAATATACCTTCTGTACGCCTGGACATATGGGCGGATCGGCCTATCAAAAAAGCCCGGTGGGTTGTCTGTTTTATGATTTCTTTGGCGGTAATACCTTAAAGGCCGACGTCTCTATTTCCGTGACGGAGCTGGGGTCGCTGCTCGATCATAGCGGCCCGCATCTGGAGGCCGAGGAGTATATTGCCCGCGCCTTCGGCGCCGAGCAGAGCTATATGGTCACCAACGGAACCTCGACGTCGAATAAAATTGTTGGTATGTATTCTGCCCCGGCGGGCAGCACCCTGCTTATCGATCGCAACTGTCATAAATCGTTGGCCCATTTACTGATGATGAGCGATGTGGTGCCGCTATGGCTGAAACCGACGCGCAACGCGCTAGGGATCCTCGGCGGCATACCCAAGCGTGAATTTACCCGCGATAGTATTCAACAAAAAGTCAACGCCACCGGCGGCGCCGGGTGGCCGGTTCATGCGGTGATCACTAACTCCACCTATGACGGGCTGCTGTATAACACGACCTGGATCAAAGAGACCCTCGACGTGCCGTCAATCCACTTTGACTCCGCCTGGGTACCCTACACTCATTTCCATCCGATCTATCACGGGAAAAGCGGGATGAGCGGCGATCGCATCACGGGCAAAGTGATCTTTGAAACGCAGTCGACGCATAAAATGCTGGCGGCGCTATCGCAGGCTTCGCTGATTCATATTAAAGGCAGCTACGATGAAGATACCTTCAATGAAGCCTTTATGATGCATACCTCGACCTCACCGAGCTACCCGATCGTTGCCTCTATTGAAACGGCGGCAGCCATGCTGCGGGGTAATTCCGGCAGGCGACTGATCCAGCGTTCGATTGAGCGGGCGCTGGATTTTCGTAAAGAGGTGCAGCGATTACGCGAGGAGTCTGACGGTTGGTTCTTTGATATCTGGCAGCCGGAAGAGATTGGTGAAGCGCAGTGCTGGCCGGTTTCGCCCGGTGAACAGTGGCACGGTTTTCAGGATGCCGATAGCGACCATATGTACCTCGATCCGGTGAAAGTGACGATTCTGACGCCCGGCATGGATGAGCAGGGTAATATGGATAATGAAGGTATACCGGCGGCGCTGGTGGCGAAATTCCTTGATGAGCGCGGCGTGGTCGTCGAGAAAACGGGCCCGTACAACCTGCTGTTCCTTTTTAGTATTGGTATAGATAAAACCCGAGCGATGGGACTGTTGCGCGGATTGACTGAGTTCAAACGCTCTTACGATCTCAATTTGCGAGTGAAAAATATGCTGCCGGATCTGTACGCTGAAGATCCGGATTTTTACCGCAATATGCGCATTCAGGATCTGGCGCAGGGTATTCATCGTCTGATTCGCCAGCACCAGCTCTCGCAGCTGATGCTTAGCGCCTTTGACGTCCTGCCGGAGATGAAAATGACGCCGCATCAGGCCTGGCAGCGGCAGATCAAAGGTGAAGTGGAAACTATCGAACTGGAAAATCTGGTCGGGCGTATTTCAGCGAATATGATCCTACCGTACCCGCCCGGCGTGCCGCTGTTGATGCCCGGTGAGATGATCGCCGAAGAGAGCCGCGCGGTGCTCAATTTCCTGCTCATGCTGTGCTCTATTGGCCGCCACTATCCGGGCTTCGAAACCGATATCCACGGCGCGAAACGCGATGAAGATGGGGTGTACTGGGTTCGAGTCTTAAAAAATGACTAAGCGCTTGCGCAATAATGAACTGAGCGAGTAACGTTGTTGGCTTCAACAGGAGGAGTGGTTCCATGCTGGGTTTAAAACGGGTTCACCATATCGCTATCATTGCGACGGATTATGCGAAGAGTAAAGCGTTTTACTGCGACATCCTGGGGTTTACCCTGCAGGGGGAATTTTATCGCGCAGAGCGTGATTCCTGGAAAGGCGATCTGGCGCTGAATGGTGAATATGTCATTGAACTGTTTTCATTCCCGTTTCCTCCCTCGCGTCCGAGTCGCCCCGAAGCCTGCGGGTTACGCCATCTGGCGTTTAGCGTCGATGATGTCGATGCTGCTGTGGCTCATCTTGAGGCGCACGGTGTGCCTTGTGAAGGGGTTCGTATCGACCCTTTTACCGGTAAGCGTTTCACCTTTTTTAACGATCCCGACGGGCTGCCGCTGGAGATTTATCAGCAGTAATTCTTGTCAGCGCGTGTTCTGGCGGGTAACGTGCCGAACACGCTTTCCTCAGTTAGTACTCTCATGATGATGATCCCGGACATTGCGCACACGCTTCAGCCGCACCGCCATTTTTTAGTGGCCTTTAGCGGCGGGCTGGATTCGAGCGTGCTTTTATATCGCCTGGTGCTCTGGCGCGAGCAGGATCCCACCGTTCGCCTGAGGGCGATACATATTCACCACGGGCTCAGCGCCAACGCCGACGACTGGGTGGCGCACTGCCAGCAAAT
This sequence comes from Klebsiella sp. S69, assembly GCF_016516145.1. Classification (NCBI taxonomy): domain Bacteria; kingdom Pseudomonadati; phylum Pseudomonadota; class Gammaproteobacteria; order Enterobacterales; family Enterobacteriaceae; genus Klebsiella; species Klebsiella sp. S69. The sequence continues at coordinate 210,252 of NZ_JACVUU010000005.1, forward strand.
GTGCCAGCAGTGGCAGGTGCCGCTTCTGGTAGAGCGGGTCGCGCTCGCCGATGAGGGGTTGGGAATTGAGGCTCATGCGCGGCAGGCGCGCTACCAGGCATTTCGTTCGGCGCTGGCGCCCGGCGAAGCGCTGGTGACCGCGCAGCATCTTGACGACCAGTGCGAAACCTTCCTGTTAGCCCTTAAGCGGGGAAGCGGCCCTACCGGGCTCTCGGCGATGGCCGGCGAGTCCGATTTTGCCGGGACGAAACTGCTGCGCCCGCTGCTTCACGAAAGCCGTGACTCCCTCCATCAGTGGGCGATGGCCCGTCAGCTCAGCTGGATTGAAGACGAAAGCAACCAGGATGACGCTTACGATCGCAACTTTCTCCGCCTGCGGATTCTCCCGCTGCTTCATGCACGCTGGCCGCACTTTGCCGAGGCCGTGGCGCGCAGCGCCAGCCTGTGCGGCGAACAGGAACAGCTGCTGGATGAAATGCTGGCCGCCGAGCTGGCAACGCTGGTTGCTGAGGACAGTTCGTTAACTATCGCTCCGTTGACGACTATGAGCGCACCTCGGCGGGCCGCGCTGCTGCGCCGCTGGCTGGCTGGGCTCAATGCACCAATGCCTTCGCGCGAGGTGCCGGAGCGTATCTGGCGTGAAGTGGCGATGGCGCGCGAGGATGCGTTTCCCTGTTTGCGCCTTGGCCCGTTTACCGTTCGCCGCTACCAGCAGCGTCTGTACTGGGTGAGATATATTCCAGGCCAGAGTGAGACAATGCTGGAGTGGCGCGATACTGCCAGCCCGCTGCCGTTACCTGACGGTCTCGGCGAGCTGAGTTTACTGTCCGGCGGGCCGTTACGCGGGCCGCGCGAGGGAGAAGCCGTTACTGTTCGCTTTCGTGCCAGCGGTAATCTGCATATCGTGGGTCGCAACGGTGGTCGCAAGCTGAAAAAAATCTGGCAGGAGCTGGGCGTTGCGCCCTGGCGGCGCGATACGACTCCGCTACTGTTCTATGGCGAAACGCTTATTGCCGCCGCCGATGGTCTGTTTATTACCGTCGATGGGAAAGTTCAGGAAAGTGAAGGCTTCCAGATGAGATGGAGGAAAACGGGCGGCTAGGCCACCCGTTTTGATTCAGGACTCGCTAACGACTACCGTACCGATTTGCGGATGACTGAAGCTGGCGATTTTATCCAGGCGCAGTTCGCGGACGTTCCCGGCGAGCTCTACGACCAGATACTCGATATTTTTGCGCGAGATAAGATCGTTGGCCTTCGCTTGCAGCTGTTCGCCATCTTTGAGCTCCAGCGCCAGGACCAGATGGTGCTGACAGGCAAGTTCGAGGTTGTCATAATCATCGCAATTGATGGGTTGATAAGTATCATTCATTGACATAATCGCTCACCAGTAAGTTTGCCGCCGCATATGCGGCCTTTTCCCTGACTGACTCAGCAAGGGCCTGATCCGCCGCAACCTCATTCAATACTTTCAACACGCAACCTAGCGCATCCGGGATATACCCAAGGTCCCCGCTGGCTATTTCCGCATACCGCTTGCGTATTAACTCACAATATTTTTCCACATGCCCTCCTGTCAGCATTCTGACTTAACCGTGGGATGTAAGTTTAAGCCTACGAAGATAAACTCTGTTTAGCAAGGTGACTATACCATAGTCATTTAAGCAATATCAGCAGGATGAGAGGCGATCCGTCGATTGCTGACAGCCTTTTGCCGTCAGTTTCGCTACAATGTACGCCATTTTTATCAGGAGTAGAGTCATGGCGCTGAAAGCGACGATTTATAAAGCGACGGTGAACGTAGCCGACCTGGACCGCAACCAGTTTCTGGATGCCAGTTTGACGCTTGCCCAGCATCCGTCAGAAACCCAGGAACGCATGATGCTGCGCCTGCTGGCGTGGATTAAATACGCCGACGAGCGTCTGCAGTTTACCCGCGGTTTATCTTCCGACGATGAAGCGGAACTCTGGCTGCTTAACGATCATCTGGGCGTGGATCTGTGGATTGAACTGGGGCTACCGGACGAGCGGCGAATTAAAAAAGCCTGCTCGCGGGCCCAGCAGGTGGTGCTGTTCGCCTATAATAGTCGGGCGGCAGAAATCTGGTGGCAGCAAAACCAGAATAAAATGGCTCAGTTTTCGAAGCTGACGGTGTGGTATTTGGATGATACTCAGCTGGCGCAGCTCAGCGCTTTTGCCGATCGGACGATGTCGCTGCAGGCGACCATCCAGGACGGCGCTATCTGGTTATCTGACGCTAAGAATAATCTGGAAATTCATTTAACGGCCTGGCAAATACCCGCATGATTACGATTAGCCGCAGCGTCGCGATTGCGGAGGACGAGATTTCACTTTCCGGCATACGCGCGCAGGGCGCGGGCGGTCAGCACGTGAATAAGTCCTCAACGGCTATTCATTTGCGCTTTGATATTAAAGCCTCGAGCCTGCCTGACTATTATAAGGAACGTCTGCTTACCGCCAGCCACCACTTAATTTCTGCCGAGGGTGTGGTTATCATTAAGGCTCAGGAATATCGCAGCCAGGAAATGAATCGTGAAGCGGCAATTGCGCGTCTGGTTGCCCTAATACAAGAATTAACCGCCGTGCAGAAGAGCCGCCGGGAGACGCGACCAACCAGGGCCTCAAAAGAGCGCCGACTGGCTTCAAAGGCGCAAAAATCCTCAGTTAAAGCGCTGCGTGGAAAGGTTCGCCAGTAAGAATATGGCGAACCGGTGGAATGGATGATAAGGAATTTACAGTGAAGAAAATCGTATTTTCAGTCGTGGCGGCCTGTTCGCTCTTTGCCCTGTTCGGCTGTAACCATCGTACGGAAATGGAAACGTTACAGCCGGCGCCGATGGAAGAGATAAAACCGATGCAGCAGAGCTGGCGCGGCGTGCTGCCGTGCGCCGACTGCGAAGGGATTGAAACCTCGCTCTTTCTTGAGAAAGACGGCACCTGGGTGATGAATGAACGATATCAGGGCGTTAGCCGCGAACCTTCCTCTTTTGCTTCATATGGTACCTGGGCGCGCACGGCTGATAAGCTGGTGCTGACCGACAGCAAAGGCGAGAAGTCTTATTATCGGGCGAAGGGCGATAAGCTGGAAATGCTCGATCGCGACGGTAATCCCATCGAGTCGACGCTGAACTATACGCTTGAATCAGTCAAAGACAGTCTGCCCATCACGCCAATGGCGATGCGCGGAATGTACTTCTATATGGCGGATGCGGCGACATTTACCGATTGCGCGACCGGCAAGCGAGTGGCTGTCGCCAATAATGCTCAGCTCGAGCGTGATTATGCCGCTGCGCGCGGTACGGATACTCGACCGGTGCTGCTGGTGGTTGAGGGGCACTTTACGCTGGAAGCGAATCCGGATTCGGGAGCGCCGGTTAAAGTTCTGGCGGTGGATTCACCCGGCAAGTTTTATCAAAAAGAAGACTGCAATTCTCGTTAATTAATTGAGTCCTACGAGGCGGCTTGTCTTGATATAAATTCCCAATTTAAGATGCCCGATATACTGCAATTGTGTTTCGGGCTTAAAGTTTACCACATCCCCCTCACGCATATGAAGCAAGTCTGATGGGCTAATCCAGCCCGGTTGAGCCAGGGTCAGCGGGTGTCCGGCCTTCGCGAAGGCATCGCTGACAAACTCCGAACAAAACCACATTTTTTTGTCCCCGGATGCTGCATCGCTCAGTTGGGCTTTGGCCAGACCGTTCACGCACTGCTGGCGGAAATCTTTTGAGAAGGGATTCAGGGTGCATAGCTGTTTGGTGACCATAAAGGGCACAAATTCAATAATGCCGCGATAGTTATAGGCGCTGTTTCTGTTTTTATAGGCGAAATTTTTAATGCCAGCGGCCTGTTGCGGCGTGAGGTCAGGCGCTCTTAGGGCAAACAGCTTATCGCTGTGCTGCATCGCTTGCTGGAGAGGCACAACCTGCACCCCAGCGCCGGTTGCCTCTGCAACCTGGTTATCACCGATATAGATAGCGACATGGCTAACGGAGGATGTGCTAAGAGCACGAATCCCCAGGGACGTCACGCCAATGCTGGAAGAGAAAAGGAGATCGCCGGGGAGCAGGTCTTGTGCGTTAATTTCAGTCAGCGTGTTATTAGCCACCGAGCTCTGGCGCTGAAGTTTAATCGCCCATTGCTGCGATGGTTGCTTAATAGTGGAAGCGGAAGGCTCTGACCGGCTGACGTCTACCGTGCAGGCAGAAAGTAAGAACGATACGGGAAAAAGCAGGACATGATTAGCCCGTCGTTTAGCCATGATTACAATCCTTGTAAAAAAGAGGCTCTGAAACCAGAGCCTCTTTTGGCGTTAACCTTTAATTTGTTGTACCAGGTAATTCACGATATCGCCGGTTTTAATCAGCTGTTTCTCGCCGCTGCGGCGATATTTATATTCAATATCGTCGTTGTCGAGGTTACGGTCGCCCAGCACGATGGTATGCGGAATTCCGATAAGCTCCATATCGGCGAACATCACGCCCGGACGCTCTTTACGGTCATCCATCAGCACTTCGATGCCCAGCGCGGTTAGCTCAGCATACAGCTTCTCAGCCAGCTCCTGCACGCGATAGGATTTGTGCATGTTCATCGGCAGAATCGCAACCTGGAACGGGGCGATAGCTTCCGGCCACAAGATCCCGCGCTCGTCAAAGTTCTGCTCAATGGCTGCCGCCACCACGCGAGTCACCCCGATACCGTAGCAGCCCATAGTCAGGATCTGATTACGGCCATCTTCGCCCTGTACGGAGGCTTTCATCGCTTCAGAGTACTTGGTACCCAGCTGGAAGATGTGGCCCACTTCGATACCGCGTTTAATCAACAGCGTGCCTTTACCGTCCGGGCTCGGGTCACCGGCCACTACGTTACGGATATCTGCCACTTCAGGAGTGGCAACGTCGCGATCCCAGTTGATGCCGAAGTAGTGTTTACCGTCAATGTTCGCGCCCGCGGCGAAATCGCTCATGGCGGCAACGGTACGGTCAATAATCACCGGAACAGGCATATTAACCGGGCCAAGAGAACCGGGACCCGCTTTCACCAGCGCGCGAATCTCTTCTTCGGTTGCGAAGGTCAGCGGGCTGGCGACCTGCGGCAGTTTTTCCGCTTTGACTTCGTTCAGTTCATGATCGCCGCGAACCAGCAGGGCTATCAGCGGATACTCATTATCTTCTACTGCTTTTACCAGCAGGGTTTTCACGGTTTTTTCAATCGGCAGATTGAACTGCTCGACCAGCTCGGCGATGGTTTTAGCGTCAGGCGTATCGACCAGGGTCATTTCCTGCGTGGCGGCCGCGCGCGGCTCTTTCGGCGCAACGGCTTCGGCGAACTCAATATTGGCCGCGTAGTCAGAAGAGTCAGAGAAAATGACGTCATCTTCACCGCTCTGCGCCAGTACCTGGAATTCGTGAGATGCGCTGCCGCCGATAGAACCGGTGTCAGCCTGTACCGCGCGGAAATCCAGCCCCATACGGCTGAAGATTTTGCTGTACGCGGCGTACATCGCGTCGTAGGTCTCCTGCAGCGATTCCTGAGAGGTATGGAAAGAGTAAGCATCTTTCATCAGGAATTCACGGGAACGCATTACGCCGAAACGTGGGCGAACTTCGTCACGGAATTTGGTCTGGATCTGATAGAAGTTCAGCGGCAGCTGTTTGTAAGAGCTCAGCTCATTACGAATCAGGTCGGTGATGACTTCTTCATGAGTCGGGCCGAGTACGAACGGACGTTCGCCACGGTCAGCAATACGCAGCAGTTCCGGGCCGTACTGTTCCCAACGACCACTCTCTTGCCACAGCTCAGAGGGCTGAACTACCGGCATTAACACCTCGATTGCACCGGCGTTGTTCATCTCTTCACGCACGATGTTTTCGACTTTTTTCAGGACGCGCACGCCGGTCGGCAGCCAGGTGTATAACCCGGAGGCCAGCTTGCGGATCATCCCGGCGCGCAGCATCAGCTGGTGGCTGATAACCTCGGCGTCGGCAGGTGTCTCCTTCAGAGTGGAGAGCAGGTATTGGCTAGTACGCATGTTGTTACGGTTCCATTTGGACGATCGATACAGGCTGGAGGCCAGCCTGACACAAAAAAGTGGTTTAGTTTACCAGTGTGGCAAAGATGCCAAAAGAGAGGAGAATAAAATTAGCGTGCTTCGAGAGAAAAGACTTCAAAACCGGACGAAATCACCCGCCAGCGCACGTTAAAATCCAGCAGCCAGACGGCGTAGGTTTTTCCCGGCTCCTCTTCTTTGCGGTATGCCGGTCGCGGATCCTGCGCCAGAACTTCGCTAATAAACGACTTAAGACGAGGATAGCGTCGCTCCAGCGTTAAAATTTGCGCTTCTGTATCCGGCGTGAAACTCACCGCTACTTCCTCCCCTGGAGCCTCCTGAGCATAGCTTGCGCTGGCATCCGGCAGTGCTTCGGCAAAGGGCAGGTAAGGTTTGATATCCACGACCGGCGTTCCATCTACCAGGTCCAGGCTGCCTAACTCAAGCACGACGTGTTCTTTCTGGCAGCGAATACCTTTTAGCTCGACCAGAGACATACCGATTGGATTAGGACGAAAGGTCGAACGGGTAGCGAATACGCCCATTCGCGCGTTACCGCCGAGGCGGGGAGGGCGGACGGTAGGACGCCAGCCGCCTTCCATGGTCTGATGAAACACAAACAGGACCCACAGATGGCTGAAATTTTCCAGGCCGCGTACGGCATCGGCCTGGTTATAGGGAGGCAAAAGGTGTAATTCGCCGCCGCCGTTTTTAACCAGCCCGGGCTGGCGGGGAACGGCAAATTTTTCTTTATAGGGCGAGCGAATAACGCCTATCTGCGCAAACTGAAAAGCACTCATTGCGCCGTAACGTTAAGCGCTGATCCCAGGCAAACGGCCTGGCGGTAGCAGCCCGGGGTTCCGCTGGTCACTTCGCAGCGGTGCAGCAGCACAGCGTTGGCTTTCATTTTTGCCGCATTAATCTGCATACGTTTGCGAGCCGTCGGGATATTGGGCGGAGAGTCTTGATTAGAGGCCTGACATGATTCACCGGTGACTTCACCCAGTTCGCGGAAAGGTTTACCCACCAACTCTGTTGCATCGGTATAGATTCTTACCGGGGCCGGGCGCGTCGCTTTCGGTTTGGCCGGTTCCGATTTGGCTGGCTGAGTGACCGTACTTTGCACAGGTTCGACTGGCGATCTGCTTAGCATGGAACAACCGCTTAACATGAGTGCTAACAAACAGACCGGTAAAGCACGCATAGTATTTCCTCAATAAATAATAAAACAGGGCGCTATTGAATCAGGTGCTTGCATAAATGACAAGACGGGCATAAGCCCGTCCTGAATGATATTACGCTGAGAATAGATTACCAGCCTTTCACTGCGCCGCCGTTAAAGATTTTGTTGGCTGCTTCGTAAACTTCGTCACTCTGGTAAGCCTGAACAAATTTCTTAACATTTTCCGCATCTTTGTTGTCTTCGCGAGCGACAATCAGGTTCACGTACGGAGACTCTTTACCTTCGACAAAAATACCGTCTTTTGCCGGGGTCAGGCCAATCTGGCTGGCGTAGGTGGTATTAATAACCGCCAGTGCGATCTGCGCATCATCCAGAGAGCGCGGCAGCTGCGGGGCTTCCAGCTCAACAATTTTCAGGTTTTTCGGGTTTTCAATAATATCCAGTGAGGTTGGCAGCAGACCAACGCCTTCTTTCAGTTTGATCAGACCAACCTGCTGCAGCAGCAGCAGAGATCGGCCAAGGTTGGTTGGATCGTTAGGAATGGCGACCTGCGAGCCCGGCTGCAGCTCATCCAGCGATTTGATTTTTTTCGAGTAACCGGCAATGGGATAGACAAACGAGTTGCCGACGGAAACCAGCTTGTAGCCGCGGTCTTTAATCTGCTGGTCCAGATACGGTTTATGCTGGAAGGCATTAACGTCAATATCGCCTTTGCTCAGCGCTTCGTTAGGCAGCACGTAATCGTTGAAGGTAACCAGTTCAACATCGAGGCCGTATTTATCTTTTGCTACTTTCTGCGCAACCTCAGCAACCTGCTGTTCCGCGCCGACGATCACGCCGACTTTGATGTGGTTTGGATCCTTTTCGTCCTGACCGCAACCCACCAGCGCCAAAGAACCGATTAACGCGCCGACTGCCGCAAAGGTTTTGAAATTAAAGGCCATGTTATTTCCTTCCTGTAAGATTCTGTATTGTGTGTGATGTTATTTGTGAGTCACAGCCCGGACGATACGATCGCCAGAGAATTGAATTAAATAAACCAGAATAACCAGCAATACCAGCACGGTATTCATTACCGTTGCATTGTAGCCGATATAACCGTACTGATAGCCAATCTGTCCCAGGCCGCCGGCACCGACGGCACCGCCCATGGCGGAATAGCCAACCAGCGTGATAAGGGTAATCGTTGCCGCATTCACCAGACCCGGAAGCGCTTCCGGCAGAAGAACCTTACGCACGATCTGCATCGGCGTTGCGCCCATCGCGCGGGATGCTTCGATAAGGCCGGTTGGGATCTCCAGCAGGGCGTTTTCCACCATGCGGGCGATAAACGGCGCGGCGCCAACCGTCAGCGGGACAATGGCAGCCTGCAGGCCAATCGACGTGCCAACAATCACGCGAGTGAATGGGATCATCCACACCAGCAGGATAATAAAAGGAATCGAACGGAAAATGTTCACCACCGCCGAAAGCGTGCGGTAGAGCTTCGCATTAGCGACAATTTGCCCGGGACGGGTGACGTACAGCAGCACGCCGACCGGCAGGCCAAGAACAAAACCGAAGAAGCCGGAGACAAACGTCATGGCCAGCGTTTCCCATACGCCGCGAACCAGCAGCCAGATCATTGGTTCAGACATATCCCAGTACCTCTACTTTTACATGATGTTCCTGCAACCAGGCGATCGCGGCCTGGGTATCTTCCTGCGAGCCGTGCATCTCGGTCAGCATGATGCCGAACTTGACGCCGCCCGCGTAATCCATCTGCGCGCTAATAATATTGTTATTCACATTAAAACGACGGGCAGTCTCCGAAAGCAGCGGGGCATCTACGGAATGACCGGTAAACTCCATGCGCAGCATAGGCACGCTATCGGCAAGAGCCTCAGGTTTAAGGCGGGCCTGATAATCATCCGGGATATCAAGGTGCAGCGTTGACTGGATAAACTGCTGCGCCAGAGGCGTTTTGGGATGAGAGAACACCTCGCTCACCGTATCCTGCTCAATAAGCTGGCCGTTGCTGATAACGGCAACGCAATCACAGATGCGTTTAACGACGTCCATTTCGTGGGTAATTAGCAAAATCGTCAGGCCCAGGCGACGGTTGATATCCTTCAGCAGTTCCAGAATCGAACGCGTAGTGGCCGGGTCCAGCGCGCTGGTGGCTTCGTCGCAGAGCAGGACTTTTGGATTGCTCGCCAGCGCACGGGCGATGGCCACGCGCTGCTTTTGCCCGCCGGAGAGATTCGCCGGATAGCTATCGTGTTTATCTCCCAGACCGACGAGATCCAGCAGCTCGGTCACCCGACGCTTGATTTCATCTTTAGAGGTATTGTCGAGCTCCAGAGGCAACGCCACGTTACCGAACACGGTACGTGAGGCAAGCAGGTTAAAGTGCTGGAAAATCATGCCAATCTGGCGGCGAGCGCGAGTCAGCTCTTTTTCTGAAAGCGCCGTCAGCTCCTGGCCGTCGACCTGGACGCTGCCCTGCGTTGGACGTTCAAGCAGGTTAACGCAGCGGATTAACGTACTTTTACCCGCGCCGGAAGCGCCGATGACGCCATAAATTTGTCCGGCAGGAACATGCAGGCTGACATCGTTCAGCGCTTGTATGCTGCGGTTCCCCTGCTGGAACACTTTGGTGATATTCGAAAGTTTAATCATCAGTTATTTATTATCATTTAGCCGTTTGCCGTGGCATTTTCTTCTGCCGTGTCCAGGCGATGCCTGTCAATGAAATGGATGTTAAGGCATCCAGACGTCTAAATCAATCTGACTCTGTATAATGAGCACTTTCTTGCGTCCGGAAACATGCGATACTAGGCGAATTAGCCTTTATCAGGAGCAAACCGGTGGCAATGTCAGTACCCGCAATTTTTCTTGACCGTGATGGCACGATTAATGTCGATCACGGATACGTCCATGAAATCGACAATTTTGAATTTATCGATGGCGTCATTGACGCGATGCGTCAATTAAAGGAGATGGGCTATGCGCTGGTGCTGGTGACCAACCAGTCCGGTATCGCCCGCGGCAAGTTTACTGAAGAGCAGTTTGAAACGCTGACGGAGTGGATGGACTGGTCGCTGGCCGATCGCGGCGTTGACCTGGATGGCATCTATTATTGTCCTCACCATCCGCAGGGAACCGTTGAAGAGTTTCGCCAGACCTGCGACTGCCGTAAACCGCATCCGGGAATGCTCATCTCGGCGCGCGACTACCTGCACATTGATATGGCGGCGTCATATATGGTGGGCGATAAAATTGAAGATATGCAGGCGGCCTTAGCGGCGGAAGTTGGCACGAAAGTATTGGTACGCACCGGTAAACCCGTCACTCCAGAAGCGGAAAGTGCTGCCGATTGGGTGCTAAACAGCCTGGCAGACCTGCCGGATGCGATTAAAAAGCGGCAGAAATAGGCGTTGTGTATAAAAGATGAGCGGTTGAAATAAAAATGCATTTTACCGCTTGTCACCGCCAAATAACTCCCTATAATGCGCTCCCACTGACACGGCAGATGTGAATCACTTCACACA